>CADBLV010000387.1 GCA_902795555.1 uncultured Eubacteriales bacterium
CCCCTCAAACAGGAAATCGGGATGCAGCGGATTGGTCAGCATCAGGCTCAGCAGGGTGCCCTGCAGATCTCCCAGGGGGAGACAGTCGATGTTTTTGGTATCCATGCTGGCAACCAGCCGCGTTCCCTTGTCGACTTCGCTTTCCAGCAGAAAGGAGCCGCCGGCTTTCTCCGCGTTCTCCTTCATCATGGGAATCCCCAGCCCGACCTTGCGGGTCGTCCGGGTAGTGGCGAAGGGGCTGGTCACCCGCTCCAGCAGTTCAGGGCTCATGCCCTTCCCGTCGTCGATCAGTTCCATGGTCAGCATGCCGTTTTCCGCCAGGGTAATACGGATGGTCACCAGATCGGCGCCGGCCGTGATGCTGTTCTGCGCCAGGTCAAGCAGATGAAGACTCAGATCCCGCATGGATATTCATCTCCCCGGTTTATTCCGCCGTCCGGTATTTTTCCAGGATGCCGGGAACCTGATCGGGCGTCAGGCGGCCGTAGACCTCTTCGCCGATCATCATGACCGGAGCAAGTCCGCAGGCGCCCAGGCACCGCGTCGCGTTCAGAGAGAAGAGCCCGTCGGCAGTGGTCCTGCCGGGTTCGATCTTCAGCTCCTCGCTGATCTTGTCCAGAATCTTCTGGCTGCCCTTCACGTAGCAGGCCGTCCCCAGGCACACGCCGATCACGTGCTTCCCCTTGGGTTCCAGAGAGAACTGGGAATAGAACGTGGAAACGCCGTAAACCTCGGACAGGGTCACGCCCAGGCCGTCCGCGATCATTTCCTGAACGTCCTGAGGAACGTATCCGAAGATCGTCATGGCTTCCTGCAGTACAGGCATCACCGCGCCGCGCTCTCCCTTGTGCTTCTCGATGGACGCCTGGAGCTGCGCATACTTTTCCTTGTTGTCAGGCATAAAGTCCTTGACCTCCTTATGTGGATTTGGTACACAAAATAACGTCGCGGGAAAACCCGCTCGTTTACAGTGTAATATCTTATCATAAAAAAGGCTGTCTGAAAAGGCTTTTTCAGATAAAATGGGAAACTTTTTGGGGTTAGCTCCATCTAACAACCCCTTGATCTGCAATGCCTCCGGGCTTTTCCCCTCTGTCTCTCACAGGGGTTACATCGCCTCCGGTCTCCGTTCCCGTGCAAAGCGATTCAGCAGGCTTTCAAACAAGTCAATTTCGGGCAACCTCGCAGACATGCAGGGGCAGGTGCTTTAGCCCTCGCTGGCCCCCCGTCTCCCGGATCACTTCCCACTGACGTAGTCAAACAGTCCGCCCAGGGAAAAGCGTTCCGTCGGCACATCGCTAACCGCCTCCAGAATGTCCCCCAGATGATGGGCGTCTGAAGACCACAGCCGTCGCTTCCCGGCGATCAGCTTCTCGTTCACCGGCATTTCAGGCCGCACTTCCACAACAGGGAATTCCGGGCTCTCCGGAAACAACCCCAGGTTCACCAGCAGCCCGTGGCCCCGGTTGATATGGGCCGGCACCGCGGCGCCGCCGTTTTTTCGGATGATCTCCGTGCATTCCGCCAGATCCAGATCCGTCGCGCCGATCAGCAGCCGCTCTTCCGTGGCCACGATTTCGTCGTCCGTGTTCATGACATACTGGGTGCCGAAATAGTCCGGCTTGTTCTTCATCTTCGGCAGATGCTCCGTGAAAATCTCCCCGACCCGAACCGCCGTGTCCACGTCCGTGAAATATCCTAGCAGGTGCACTTCTTCCCGCGTCGTAATCTCCATGCCAGGCAGAAAGATCAGCCCGTAGTAATCCGCCGCTTCCTTTGCGTACGGCAGGTTACGCCCCGTGTTGTGATCCGTCAGCGCGATAGCCTGCAGACCCTTGATATGCGCCATGCCGCAGATGTTCGCCGGCGTCATGTCCTCGTCCGAGCAGGGCGACAGGCAGGAGTGCATGTGCAGATCCGCCCACATGTCAGTCCTCCCGCTGTTTCCCCGGCAGCCCGGCGGCCGCGAGCCTGGCGCAGATTTCATAAGCCGTCAGCTTCGTCTGCAGGACATTGATTCCCTCGTCCTTCGCCTTTTCCAGGCTGGGCCCTTCCATCTCAATGCCTTCCGGAATGATCACCGCGGCCATCTCCATCAGGCTGGCCACAGCGATGACGTTCATATGGGTCTGAACGGTCACCCAGGCCATCCCCGCCGCGCCGTGGGCCATCACCCAGCTCAGCAGATCGCAGGTATATCCGCAGGACACCGTCCCGTCCTTCGGAGCTTCCGGCGTCATATCCGTTCCTTCAATCAAAACCGCCAATTCCGCGACTGTCATTCAGCTCTTCCTCCTTATTCCAGGCGGCAGATCCGTCCCTGCCGTTCTCTTCGGTTTCAGCAAATATCTCCGTCATTCTCCTCCGGAAGCGGCAGAACCGCCGCTGCCGTTCCCTTCGCTTTCAGCAAATTCCCCCGTTATTCTCTTGTGGTCTGCGCCAGGTTGACCATCTGCTGTGCCATCACGCGCAGCTGCTCCTTCAGTTTGTGCAGGCAGTCCATCTGCGTGGCCGCCCCCTGCACGATGTCTTCCGCGAAGGTTCTGCATGTGGGGCTTCCGCAGCTCCCGCAGTCATATCCCGGCAGCTCCTTGTAGATTTCCTCAATCCGCTCCATCTTCCGCATGGCTTCGATCAGATCGTCATCCAGCTTCATTGCGCTGTTGGGCAGAATCCGGTTGCTGTCATACAGTTCGTATTTCGTCATCATCCCGCTGTCCACATTCAGTTCCGGATTCGGAGTCCGGCTGCTGAGTTTGCGAACATTGGACCGCGCCACGTAGTTGTTCTCGAAGTTCAGCGGTCCGCCCACGCATCCGCCGGTGCAGGCGGCTCCTTCGAAAAATTCAAGCTCCCGCAGCCGGTTGTCCTCAATCTCCTCCAGCACGCGGATGCAGTTTTCAATGCCGTCGACAGCCAGGCTGTTCTCCGGGCTCACGGCCTTGCATTCCCCGCCGCTCCGGGCCCAGCCGACGCCCAGATCGGAGGCTTCCTCAATCGAAAGGTCAATCGGCGCGTTCCGAATCTGGCTGCTGAGCAGCCCGTAGATTTCCAGCACGGAAATCGCCCCGTCGACGGCGCTGGTCTCGTGCCCGATGGGGTTGCGAACCGCGGTCACCTTAGCCGGGCAGGGGGTGATGAAGAAGCATCCGACTTCGCTTTCGTTCACGCCGTGCTTCCGCGCGAATTCCCGCTTGGCGATCATCGCGGCCACTTCCATCGGCTGCCGCACGTCGACGATGTGCTCAATCAAATCCGGAAACCGGACCTGAATCAGCCGCACGATGGCCGGGCAGGCGCTGGAAATCACCGGCCTGGGCAGATCCGGGTTCTTCAGCCTCTCCCGAATCGCCCGGGATACCACGTCCGCTCCCCGGGCCACTTCAAAGGCCTCGTCAAATCCCATCTGTTTCAGCCCGTTCAGCACCTGGCTGATCGACCGCAGATCCTTAAACTGGCCGTAAAGGCTCGGCGCGGGCAGCGCGATTTTGTATCGGAATCGGCTGATGGAGCTCAGCGGATCGGTCACCGCGACCTTCGCGTGATATCCGCAA
>CADBLV010000388.1 GCA_902795555.1 uncultured Eubacteriales bacterium
ATGAACACATCCGCGCCTTTCATGGCGTCCGCCAGCTTGCCGGAGAATTTCTCCGGATTCGTGATCCGGGCCATTTCCTCCTGGGCAGGATTCATCTGCTCGCCTTCGCACAGAATGCCGAAACGATCGACCATTTTCAGATGCTTCACGCCGAGATTGAGCAGATGGCGGCCGATGGCGATGCCTGCGCTGCCGGCGCCGTTGATGACCACCCGGGCTTCTCCGATGTCCTTTTTGACTACCTTCAGGGCGTTGATCAGGGCGGCACCTACCACCACCGCTGTCCCATGCTGATCATCATGGAAGACAGGGATGTCGCAAAGCTCCTTCAACCTCCGCTCGATTTCAAAACAGCGGGGGGCGGCGATGTCTTCCAGATTGATGCCGCCGAAGCTGCCGGAAATCAGATAGATCGTACGCACGATTTCGTCCACGTCCTTGCTGCGAATGCAGAGCGGGAAGGCATCCACATCGCCGAAGGCCTTGAACAGGGCGCATTTTCCTTCCATCACCGGCATGCCTGCCTCCGGGCCGATATCTCCCAGACCGAGCACTGCCGTGCCGTCGGTGATCACGGCGACCAGATTGTGCCGCCGGGTGAGCGTGAAGGATTTGTCGTAGTCCTTTTGAATCTCGAGACAGGGCTGCGCCACTCCGGGCGTGTAGGCCAGGGACAGATCGTCCTTCGTCTGAACGGGCACCCGGGACACGACCTCAATTTTTCCCTGCCATTCTCCGTGAAGACGCAGGGACTCCTCAGCATAATTCAACCGGAAAACCTCCTTTTAAAAGAATATGGGATGATGTAATAGGCAAAACGATATCGATCTGATTCTATTATAATGGAAATTCCGGATATTTCAAGACCGAATTGTGCAAATCTCCCCGAAGTGGCGGGGTGGCGGCGTGAAAGGAGCGGAAGGCGCGGGCATGGGCGGTGGGGAGAAAGAAGCAGGGGGACGGAGAGCGGGGACAACGAAGCGAAGAGAGAAAGAAAACAGGTCGCGGAGAAGAAGAGAGAAGAAGAGCAACGAGGCGGCAGAGCTGCGGCGGGTATCGATGGGTCGGAAGGGTCGGGACGGCCGAAAGAAGCCGGCGGGAAGCAGGAGATGCGCACGCGGACGTGGAATAAAATCAGGAGGAAACCGAAAAAGGAGGGGCGCGCATGATTCGGCATATTGTGATGTTCAAAATCAAAGAGGAATTTAAGGGAGAAATACCCCAGCTGGTCAAAAACTTTTACGGGATGAAGGGGAAGATTGAGGGCATGGTGAGCCTGGAGGCCGGGGCGGACTTTCTGCACAGCGACCGATCTTATGATCTGGCCCTGATCACCGAATTTGACAGCCGGGAAGCCTTCGACGCTTATCAGACCCATCCCGTGCACATGCCTGTGAAAAAACGGATGCACGAAGTGCGCAGCGCTTCGGTGGCCTGCGACTATGAGATTCCGGAGATGCCGTGACATTCACGGATTTCCGGAATGCTGCGGAATTCCGGGGACGCCGGAGGTCCATGAGGGTGAAGTCTGACATTTTTTCTTGTGAAAACGCTGGAAATGCGGTATAGTATAACCAGCAGGATCGCCGATGAAATCGGATGATCATCATGAAACCGGACGGGGACGGGGGTTTTGCGGAAAAGCTCGAAGAACCGGATGGGGGAGACGGCTTTGCAGATAAGCTTGAAGAAACGGACGGGGGCGACGGCTTTGCAGACAAGCTCAAAGATACTGACGGGAATTCTGGCGATCATCATCGCCTTCACGATGGCCGTTTCCGGCGGGGCGGCGGAGACACACCGGACCAACTCTTATATATTTGTTTACGAGGTGCTGGAGGACGGAAGCGCGCGCATTGTTGAATACAGCGACCAGACCCAAAGCGAAAGCATTGCGCTGGAGATTCCCGCGGAGATCGACGGCCATCCCGTGACGGAGATCGGCGACAGCGCATTTATGCAGAAGCAGCGCCTGGTGAGCGTGGTGATTCCCGAAGGGGTACGGCGCATCGGAAATAAGGCTTTCAGCGCCTGCGACGGCATCACGGAGGTGTCGCTGCCGTCCACGCTGATTTCCATCGGCAGCCGCGCGTTTTCCAGCTGCAAGGGACTGACCGCGCTGGCGCTTCCCGCTTCCCTGCGGGAGATGGGGGATAATCCTTTCGCCATGTGCGACAACCTGACGGAGGTCACGATTGATCCGGATCACCCCGTGTTTGCCGTGGAAAACGGCAGCCTGATCCATCGGGAGGAGGGGCGGCTGATTTCCTTCCTTCACCGGACGGAGGAGGGAACCTACCGGATTTCCACGGAGATCCGTATTGTCGGGCGGAGCGCATTTGCCTACAGCGCGGAGCTGAAACACCTGGAGATTCCCGAAGGCGTGGAGATCATTGAAGACAGCGCCTTTGCCCGATGCACGGGGCTGGAGGAAGTTTCCTTTCCGGGGACGCTGAAAACCCTGGGGAACAAGGCCTTTGCCGACTGCGTCACGATCACGGAGATTACGCTGCCTGAAACCCTGACCGACCTGCCCGGTAATCCCTTTGTGGGATGTTCGGGATTGACAGAGATCCGGGTTTCGGAAAACCATCCGACCCTGGAGACACGGAACGGGGTGCTGTTTAACCGGCAGGAGCATCGGCTGGTGTGCTATCCGCGGATCCGGATGGAATCGGAATACCGGGTGCCGGAGGACGTGGAGATCATCGGGATCAGCGCTTTCGAAAGCCTGGGGGCTGGGAAAGAGGAGGAAACGGTTCTCAACCGGGTGATTCTTCCGGAGGGACTGAAGGAAATCTCCGACTTCGCCTTCAGCGCCTGCCGCCGCCTGCAGCAGGTCAATCTGCCCCGGAGCCTCGAAAAGCTGGGCATCTGGAGCTTTGAAAGCTGCGTGAGTCTGCAGGAAATCGACATTCCCGCAGGCGTGGAAGCAATCCGGGAAAGCGCCTTCAGCCGATGCGATAACCTGGGGCGGGTTGCCCTGACGGAGGGCCTGAAGACGATCGACAACAATGCTTTTGACGGATGCTACTCTCTGAGCGAAATCATCCTGCCCGACTCCCTGACGGGAATCGGCAACAATGCTTTCAATAACTGCATGGCGCTGGAGACGATTGCATTGCCGGAAAACACCACGGATCTGGGCGCGGGCGTTTTTAACGGTTGTTCCGCCCTGAAGGACGTGAAGATCCCGCGGGCTCTCACGGAGATTCCGGAGAAAATGTTCTGCTATTGCGGCGCTCTGGAGGAAATCACCCTGCCGATGTATCTGAAAAAGGTCGGGCCCAACGCATTCAAGGGCTGCGTGTCCCTGAAGAGCGTGCATTTCCCGGATTCCCTCAGGAGCATCAACGAACACGCATTTGAGGGCTGTACGGCGCTGCGGGACCTGGTGCTGCCGGAGGGGATCATCAACCTGTACAGATACGCATTCAACAACATTCCCGAGCTGCGCAGCATCGTGCTGCCCGGATCCCTGGTCAACATCGGATACAACGCGCTGCCGCCCCAGGCGCTGGACCTGGTTGTGTGGATCGCGGTGAAGGATTGCCCGGCCGCGCAGTACTGCGAAAAAAACGCCTTTGAATATTGCTATCTGGAATAAAGATTCTTCGCGAGATCATTCGCACTTCCTGCCTGCATGAATGACAAATGATTTCGCTGTGGTTTCTGATCATCAGAACGGAACAGGCGCCGGAGGGAAACGGTCGCAACAGGAAGCAGGGATGGAAACGTGGAACAAGAGGAAAAGCTAGAGGAAAAGAAAACGCTGAAACAGTGGGTGTATGAAACGATCAGCGGTGGCCTGAAGGGCACCCCCGCGGCCCGTGCGTTCAGCCTGACCATCATCATTCTGATTGTTCTGAGCGTCGCTTCCCTGATTATAGATCTGGCCGAAGCGGTGCCCGATGCCTTTGTGACCCCACTGTTCTGGCTGGAAGCCATCACTGTGGCGATTTTTACACTGGAATATCTGGCAGGCCTCTGGACAGCGGATCTGGCCTATCCGAAAGAAAAGCATCCCCGTCTTAAATATATTCTGAGTCCCATGGCTATCATCACCGTGCTGGCCGTGGCTCCTTTTTACGCTGCCCTGGCGCTGCGGGACACGGAGCTGCTGGAAGTTGCGGAGATGTTCGGATTCCTTCGACTGCTGCATATTCTGAAAATCGGGGAATACTGTCTTCACGCGAAGCATCACAAAAACAAAAAGTCATGAGGGTTTCAGAACGAGAAATGGAAACAGAAAGTATGAAAAAAACAGTCGGAATATCCCTGCGGACGCTCTATGCCTGGATGATGATCGCAGCTCTGGTCATATCAGGGCTGATGTTTTATTTTACCTTCAGCCTGACAGCCACCGTTCGGCACCTGACGGAAGCGACTGAAGACCAGATGGCCATGGACAAGGCGGCCCACGAGCTGATGGACGCATCGGATTATCTGACGGAACGCGTTCAGCGCTTTGCGGTCAGCGGCGATCTGCGCTTTCTGGAAGAGTACTTCACGGAAGCGCTTGTGACCAGACGGCGGGAAAACGCGATTGAAAAAATGTCGCGCAATCCGGACGTGGCGGCGGCGCTGGAGAAGCTGCAGGAAGCGATGGACGGATCCAGGGAGCTGATGAAACGCGAATATTACGCGATGCGGCTGGTGATTGCGGCCAAAGGCTATTCCACCTTCCCGGAACCGCTGAAGGAGGTCCAGCTCTCGGAGAAAGACGCGGCGCTTTCCGCGGAGGAGCAGACGCGGCGCGCGATCGAGATGGTGCTGAATGAGGAATATGATCAGCAGAAGGAACAGATCCGGACGAACATGAGCGAAAGCCTGGACACGATTGAGGCGCTGACACGCAGGACCGTGTCGGTCGCGTCCGACAATGTTCAGAAGGTCATGAATCTTCTGCGGGCAACCATTGTGATTCAGGTGCTGGGGATTGCGCTGCTGGTCTGGACGACGATCCGGCTCGGGATTCATCCCATTCTGAAAGCTGTGGAACGCATCAAAAACGACAGGCCGATTGAGGAAAAGGGCGCCAATGAATTCCGCTATCTGGCCCGGGCGTATAACGGGCTGAGCGCTCAGCTGATCGAAGAAAACGAACTGCTGAAGGAGGCCTCCCGGACCGACGCGCTGACAGGCATCCGGAACAGGCTGGCGCTGCGGGATGATTATGAATCGTATCAGGGGCATGAAGTCACGGTCATGATGCTGGACATGGACCGCTTTAAAATGATCAATGACACGAACGGACATGAAGAGGGCGACCGGGTTCTGAGCGAAACGGGGAAGCTGCTGACGGAAGTGTTCGGAAAAGAACACTGTTACCGCTATGGCGGGGATGAGTTCATGGTGATCGTGCCGGACTGTTCCGAAACGGAATTCCGGAAGAAACTGGATGCAGTGATGAAAAACAGACCGGTTCTTCAGAAAGGGGGAGAGGAACCTGTCGGCTATTCTATGGGATATGCCCATGGCTTCCTGGATGAGCAGCGGGATCTGAGAGATCTGTTTGCTCAGGCGGATCAGAAGATGTATCAGATCAAGCGGGACAGGATGCGGGCGGAAACCCTCGCGGGCGGAAAAGACCGCTATCACGGCGAAGAAGCCAGGGTTCAGGCCGCAGAATATACCCCGGAAGAGATGCGCGCGCTGCTGGACGACGCCTCCGGGACGTATGACCTGGCCCGGGTGGTTGATCCGATCGAATGCCGCATTCTCGAGATCGGCAGCGACGGGAAGATCAGCCGGAAGGAACGCTGCTACGGCATCTGGAACGCGGACCAGAAGTGCGTGAACTGTACCAGCGCCATGGCCTGCAGAACCGGATGTCATCAGGAGAAGGCGGAATCCTTCAATGACGGCATCTATCATATCCAATCCAATCCGGTGCGGCTGAAGCTGCGGGACGGCGGCGCCTATGACGCGGTCGTCGAGCTGGTCAGCATCGAGCAGGACGCCCGGAATACCCGGAACGCCAACGACCGGGCGGCGGAAAACAAAAATCAGCGGGCGACGCAGTATCACGCGCAGCATGACAGCCTGACCAAGGTGCTCAATTCCAACGCGTTTTCCGAGCTTGCCCGGGAAGCGATCATCAGGCGGCCGGATATCCCCTGGATCATGATTACCAGCAATATCATGGATTTCAGGCTGGTGAACACCCTGTTCGGCGCCCAGAAGGGGAATGAAGCGATTGTCCGGAATGCCGCCGCGCTTCAGCAGATCGCCGTGACCTCCGGCGGATTGTGCGGCAGACTGGGCGGCGATCAGTTTGCGCTGCTGATGCCGAAGGACCGATATCAGGAGGAGCGGCTGCTTCAGGCGGCGCAGTCCCTCCGGGACGAATTCAGCAGCGGGCTGTATACGTTCTGCGTCCACTTCGGCGTGTATGAAACGGAGGACGCTTCTCTCCCGATTTCCGTGATGTGCGACCGCGCGAACATGGCACTGCGGACCATCCGGGAGAATCACCGGGAAACGGTGGCTCATTTCAAGGATGACATGATGAAAAAGAGCCTGTTTGAGCAGGAAGTGATCAGCGGCTTTGAACAGGCGCTGGCAGAAGGACAGTTCCGGATGGTGCTTCAGCCACTGGTCACGGAGGACGGGAACGCCGTCGGCGCGGAAGCGCTGGCGAGATGGTACCGGCCGGACGGCACGATCGTTACGCCTTCCGTTTTCATTGAGACGCTGGAGCATGCCGGGATGATTCATCGGCTGGACCGGTATATCTGGGAATGCGCCGTGCGGCAGCTTGCCGTGTGGAAGAATACGGACCGCCGGGATTTGACCATCTCTGTGAACATGTCGGCAAAAGACTTTTACAGCATTGATGTCTATCAGGTGCTGACGGAGCTGGTCAGCCGGTATCAGGTGCCCAGCCGGAACCTGCGGGTTGAAATCACGGAGACCGCGCTGCTGGAAGACCCGGAGCAGGTGAACGAGGTGATCTGCAGGCTGAGAAGGGAAGGATTCCTGATCGAAATCGATGATTTCGGGAAGGGCTGGAGTTCCCTCGGCATTCTGAAAAATATCCACGCGGATGTGCTGAAGATCGACATGAGCCTGCTGCGGGAGGTCGAAAGCAAAAAACGAAGCCGGATTATTCTGGAATCGGTTATCGGCATGGCGGCCAACCTGGGGATGGATGTCATCGTTGAGGGCGTCGAGACGGAAGAGCAGCTGAAGCTGCTTTCCGGCATGGGCTGCCGGTATTTCCAGGGGTATTATTTCTCCCGCCCCCTTCCCACGGAAGTGTTTGAAGCAAAATACATATCCGGGGAGAGGAACGGGTGAGATCCTCCAAAATCGAAAAAATGGTTGAAAAGGACCGAAAACGACCAAATACTCACTTCTCAATCACCAAAAATGATAGTATAATATCTCTGTATCTGTGAAGCCGCGACGGAAACAGGAGGTTGGCTATGACAGATTTTACCAGCGCCTGGAACACGGAATCCTTCCTGACCTACCCGGTCGGTCCTCTGGGGCTCATCGCCATGCCGGGGACGGAGGAAATGGGCGAAAAGGTGAACGCCTGGCTGAAAAAATGGCGGGACCACGCGGAAGAATCCATGCCGGGGGACATGCGGACCACGCCGGGCATGGAACGGGAAGATTTCCTGATTCGCGTCACATGCCCCCGCTTCAGCAACGGGGAAGCCAAGGGCATGATCAAGGAGAGCATCCGCGGATACGACATCTACATTCTGTGCGATCCCGGCGCTTACAACGTGACCTACGAGCTGTACGGCCAGAAGGTTCCGACGACGCCGGACGAGCATTTTGCCAATCTGAAGCGGATCATTGCCGCCATGGGCGGAAAAGCCAAGCGCGTGACAGTGATCATGCCGATGCTTTACGAAGCGCGGCAGCATCGCCGGTCCAGCCGGGAAAGCCTGGACTGCGCCATGGCTCTTCAGGAGCTGGAAAGCATGGGGGTCAGCAACATCGTGACCTTTGACGCGCACGATCCCCGGGTTCAGAACGCGATTCCGACCACCGGGTTTGAGAGCGTGATGCCCAGCTATCAGATTTTCAAGGCGCTGCTGAAAAAGGACAAAACCCTGCGGATTGACCGGGAGCATATGATGATCGTATCCCCGGACGAGGGCGCCATCGACCGGAACATCTTCTACGCTTCGGTGCTGGGGCTGGATCTGGGCCTTTTCTACAAGCGGCGGGACTATACGCGCATCGTCAACGGACGGAACCCGATCGTGGCCCATGAATATCTGGGCGACAGCGTCGAGGGCAAGGACGTTTTCGTGGCGGACGACATGATTTCCAGCGGGGACAGCATCATCGACCTGGCCAGGGAGCTGAAAAAGCGCAAGGCGAACCGGATTTTCGCGGGATGCACCTTCGCCCTGTTTACCAACGGCCTGGAGGCTTTTCATCAGGCCTACCGGGAAGGGATGATCGACCGGGTGATCTCCACAAACCTGACGTATCGGAATCCCGAGCTTGCGGACGCGGAATGGTTTATTGAGGCGGACATGAGCAAATACATCTCCTACATCATCGCTACCCTGAACCATGACCGGAGCCTCAGCAAGCTTCTGAACCCCTACGACCGGATTCACGGGCTGCTGAAGCGGTACACCAACGAACAGATGGAGGCCGGGATCCGGCTCGTGTAACAGAACCGACAGCACTACAGAGGATTTATCCGGGCTGTCTCGCGATGACTCCGAGACAGCCCATTTTCTACAGATGGAGGGAAAGGCAGCATGGCACAGATGACGGGGCTGAATTTCAAAATTCAGGAGATGGCGCATCGAATCCGGGAGCTGCGCGAGATTGAAGGATTCACGATCGCAGAGATGGCGAACAAAACTGGCGTGACGGAGCAGGAATATATCGACTGCGAAATGGGCCGGTCCGACCTGAACTTTGCGTTCCTCTACCGCTGTGCGCTGGCCTTCGGCGTCGACGTCGGGGATATCATTG
>CADBLV010000389.1 GCA_902795555.1 uncultured Eubacteriales bacterium
CACCCGTCCCGATGCAGCTGAGCAGAATCAGCCCGTAGCCCACCGGTGCCAGATGGTCGCTGAGCCAGTCCCCCACAGCGGTGGGCAGCGGCGCGAGAAAATCATAGGGTTTGTCGATAATAAACTGCAAAATCCCGTTCATCGCGATCCACAGCACCGCGAAAATCACCCGCTTCCAGGCGCCGAACCCCTTGCGAACGCGGGCCTTTTCCCTGCAGGCCAGAATCACCCGGATCAGGATATAAACAGCGCAGTACGCCTGCTCCGTGTGTACAAAATAGGTCACCGTGCTCGCGCTGTGCAGCAGCTCCAGAAACAGCTGTGCGGAGCACAGGATGATGCTCATCCGCTCAAAAAGCCAGCCGTCCCAGGCAATAAACTTTTCTCTTCGCGTAATCCCGTAGATCCCGCAGCCGATCGCCGTCAGCGCCTCCAGCGTTGACACCGCCAGCCACCATTCTCCCCAGTTGTCCCGAATCCCCAGCGGCCAGAAAGCGCCGAATGTTCCGTCGGAAACTGTGATTCCCAGCGTCCCGAATTCGCCCAGCCCCAGTTCACCCCAATACAGGGTAAGAAACCGCAGCACAGCGATCAGGAAGGCTCCGGGAATCGCCATCCGGTCCAGCGTCTCGCCCCTGCCCAGGCCCGTCATCCGCGCCGCGATCAGGAAACCCAGCGTCAGCCCGAGGATCAGCCCGAAAAAGGAAAACTCCTCCGGCTCCAGGCGGAAAAAGGCCGCCGCGCCGTAGATGGACAGCGGATTGCCCAGCGTGCCGATCAGATACAGGCCTTTGGCGAAAACCCAGGCCAGAATCAGCGCCGCCGGAATCCCGATGGCAAAAAACCGCGTCCGTTTTGCTGCCGTCACTTAGTCAGCCCCCTCCGCCGAAGCGAAATAGATGATATCATGCAGCTTGCGCAGGGTATTCCTGCGGCTGCCGTTCACCTTGTCCCCGTGGAAATAGATCATCGTGGAGTCGCCTCCGTCCAGGTTATAAGCGATCTGAACGCCCTCTTCCGCCACAACCTGGGCAAAATCCTTCAGATACATGCCCGGCTGGCCGTAGGAAGGACCGCTGCAGCAGATGGCCTTGTAATGCAGCGGTCCGGCCTGGGCAATGCAGATCCGCTGTTTCAGCGTTCCCTGAGCCATGTCCATCCACCGGTCGCTGCCCTTGAAATCCTCGACCAGTTTCCCGTCTTCCACAAGGATCGGCCCGAAGGTAAACGCGTTCAGAATCCGTTTTCCGTTGATCAGCTGCGGAATCTCATTCTGGCCCGGCTGATGCAGGCCGTGGAAATCCCCGTCTTCGTCAATCAGCAGCACATCCGCCAGGCGGCTCGTCTTTTTCCCGGGCACGTCCAGGTTGTTCAGATACAGCTTTCCCTGCCGGATCACAAATCCAAATCCCTTTCGGGAGTTGTCAGTATAATAATCTCCGTTGATGGCTACCACAGCCTTGGACTTTTTCGCCAGCCCCATCGCGTCTTCAGTGCTGTTGGAGGCAAAATCCCGATCCCGGCCCGCTGCCATGGTCCGCAGCTGGGAAGGATCCTGAACGGTGATATCCGCCACCCAGTAATCGCAGTCAAACTTTCTTCCCGTCGTGATGGTCACCCGGATCGTGGAATCTTCATAAACCGTGTCCGATTTATACCCGGAAGCCTTTGGCTCCGTGCCGGTCTGCCCCGCCTCAACAGACAGCGCAAAGCTGCGGTCGCTGAAGTCATATGCATAATTCTGCGGCCATTCATAGGTTTGGGCTGCCGCGGCAGACGTGTTTTCTTCAGTCCCCGCAGCTTCCACGGCTATCGCGTTTTCTGCAGTCCCCACGGCTTCCAGTGCTGCCGCGTTTTCTGCGATCCCCGCGCCCATCATCATCGCCATCATCAGGGCAATCAGCAGCGCGATCATTCTCCGGCTCATCGTTCTTTTCATCGTTTCACGGCTCGTCGTTTTGTTCATCGTTTTCCTCCGTTCTTCCTGCTTTCATGGAAAAGGTGTGAACACTTTATTTTATCGGATTGTCTCTCCCCTGTCAAACGTCAATTCTGCCCACTTCCGTATCCCCTCTCCGCCCGCCTTCATTTTCTCTCTGCTCGTCTACGTATCCTCTCTCCGCCCGCCTTCATTTCCTCTCCGCCCGTCTCAGTATCACTTCTCCGCCTGTCTTCATTTTCTCTCTGACCGTCTATGTATTTCCTCTTCGCCCGCTTCTGTTTTTCTCTCTCAGCCTGCCTCTGTATTTCCCCCTCCGTCCCCATATTTTTTAAAAAAACGTTTGACTCTTTTCCCCGCCTGTGGTACTACTGAATGGCAGACATCGTTCTTTCGAATCAGTCGTATCAGATTCAATGAAACAAAACCGGGAGGTGCCGCATGAAATATATGCAGTCGGAATGGACAGATCGAATAAAGCACTGGATTCAGACTCTGAAAGAAGATCTTTATCTGCCCCTGGGGCCCATTGACCTGGAGGTCTTCTTCCCCTCAGAGCGTCTCTCTCCGGAAGAAGCGGTAAAGCAGGATTTCCGTCCCGTTCTCCCCGGAACGCCCTGGGGCGAACCCTGGCAGTATGCCTGGTTTCGTGGGCGTGTCACCCTGCCGACGGAAGCGGCCGGAAAGCGTATCGTCATGGATCTCCAAACCGGCGGGGAATCCACCGTCTTCGTCAACGGCCGCTCCTTCGGAACCCGCCGGGCAGACTGGATCACAGAACAGCATCATTTTCTCGTTGATAATGTGCTCACCTCCGCCGGCGTTTCCGGGGAAAGCTTTGATCTGTTGATCGAAGCCTATGCTGGTCATGATTTTCCCTCTCATCCCGGCTATTCCTGCGCCACGGGGCCTGTCCTACCCGGCGCCTTTGAAAATCTGAACGCGCCGGGCCCCCGCCATCGGCTTGGAAAAGTCACCTTCGGCATCTGGAATGAGGATGCTTATCATCTGCTTCTGGATCTGGAAACTCTCCGGCGTCTGGGCGATCAGGTGGATCCGGACAGCCTTCGGGCGGACGAAATCACCCTGGCCCTGGAGCAGGCCACTCTGGCCGTGGATTTTGAGCAGCCGCTTTCCGGCCGCCTTGAGACTTACCGCGCCGCCCGTGAAATCCTCCGTCCCGCTCTTCAGGCGAAAAACGGAACCGTTGCGCCTGTTTTCTATGCCATCGGCAATGCGCATCTGGATCTGGCCTGGCTCTGGCCCATGGCGGAAACCCAACGGAAAACTCTTCGCACCTTCGCCCAGCAGCTCCGTCTGTTGGCGGAATATCCGGAATACAGATATCTGCAGAGCCAGCCCGCGGCCTATGAAATGTGCCGGGAGTACGACCCGGATCTGTTCTCACGGATTCGAAAGGCGGCTGAAACAGGTCAGTGGATCCCCGAAGGAGCCATGTGGGTAGAGCCGGACACGAATATGATCAGCGGCGAATCGATCGTCCGCCAGCTGGTGCATGGAAAACGATACTTCCGGGAAATCTTCGGCGTGGATTCGGTCGTCCTCTGGCTGCCGGATTCCTTTGGCTATTCCGCCGCCCTGCCGCAGCTGCTGCGTGGAGCGGGCGTGCGGTATCTGGTAACACAGAAAATCTTCTGGAGCTACAACGACAGCGATCGTTTTCCCTATCATTATTTTGCCTGGGAAGGCGCGGACGGATCCCGAATCGACACCTTCCTGCCCACCAGCTACACCTATCGCACCGATCCCGAGGAAGTCTGCGGCGTCTGGAAATCCCGGGTGCAAAAGCGTGATCTGAACGCCTTTCTCTATCCCTTCGGCTATGGAGACGGAGGCGGCGGCCCGGCCCGGGATCATCTGGAATACCTCCGCCGCGAGCAGGATCTTCAGGGCATGCCCCGGATGAAATGCGAAGGGCCCGTGGGCTTCTTCGAAGACATGGAAAAGCAGGGCGGCCCCGGGAACACCTGGGTCGGCGAGCTGTATTTCTCCGCCCATCGTGGCGTATATACATCCCAGGCTGCCGTCAAACAGGGAAACCGCCGGGCTGAAATTGCCCTTCGGGAAGCGGAAATGTGGGGCGCCCTGGCCTCTCTCCGGGGATTTGATTATCCTCTCGGTCGCATGGATGCCGCCTGGAAAAAGCTTCTCCTGAATCAGTTTCACGATATTCTTCCCGGCTCCTCCATCGCTCCGGTCTATGAGCAGGCCCGGAAGGATCATCAGTGGATCATCGCCGAGGCGGAAGCAGTCGCAAAGGACGCCCTCTCCGCGCTGGTCGGTCGGGAAAGCACCGCCCCCTCCGCTACCCCGTCATACCGGGAGCCCTTCTCTGTTTTCAATTCTCTCTCCTTCCATCGCCGGGGACTGGTGCGGCTCCCGGATCGATTCTGCGATGGCGCGGCAACCTCGGAAGGTCTTCCGATTCCCGTTCAAAAAACGGAGGCCGGTCTTCTGGCCCAGGTCTCCGTTCCCGCCTGCGGCGCCATCTGCCTGATCCCTTCCGAGCCCTTGGCTGCGGAAGAGGAAACCGCCCGTGCGTTCCTGACAGAAACCGGTGCTGTGATGGAAAACCATCTGATTCGTGCGGAATTGAACACCATGGGCGAAGTCGTTTCCTTCGTGGACAAAACCTCCGGACGCGAATTCGCCGCCGGGCCCATGAACCACCTCCTCGCCTTCCGGGATGTTCCCCGGGCCTATGATGCCTGGGATATCGATTCCAATTACATCGATCAGCCCGTATCCCTGGAACCCTCCGCAACCCTCATCGTGAAGGAAGCTTCCGGTCTCCGGGTCATTGTCACTGTTTCTCGCTCTCTCATGAATTCCCGCTGGGAACAGGACATCGTCCTCACCGGATACGGTCGCCGGCTGGACTTTGTCACCCGGGTAGACTGGCACGAACTCCACCGTCTCCTAAAGGTGGAATTCCCGGTGAATGTCCAGGCGTCGGAAGGCATCAACGAAATCCAGTTTGGCTTTCTTCAAAGGCCGACCCACCGCTCCCGTCAATATGACCGGGATCGTTTCGAAGTCTGCAACCATCGTTATTCCGCCATCTGCGATCAGACCCACGGCGCAGCCGTCCTGAATGACAGCAAATACGGTATCAGCATGAACGGCAACGCCCTTCAGCTCTCCCTTCTCCGTGCGCCGGCCTCCCCGGAGATGCGCGCGGATAACGGTCAGCATGCCTTCACTTATGCCTTCACGGCCTGGGAAGGTTCCTTCCTGAACAGCCCCGTCGTTCAGGAAGCTTACGATCTGAATATCCCGCTCCGAACAGCGGAAGGTTCCTTCCTGAACAGTCCCGTCGCTCAGGAAGCTTGTGATCTGAATCGTCCACTTCGGACAACGGAAGGTTCATGTGGCTCCTTCAGCGCCTTCACACTGGATAACCCCAATGTCTTCATCGACACCGTGAAGCCCGCCGAGGACGGCAGCGGCGATCTGATTCTTCGCCTCTATGAAGCAAAGCGCGGCGATACCGACTGCCGCCTGCGGATCAATCTCCCGCTTCATGAAGTCTTCCTCTGCGATCTGCTGGAAAACGAACTGGAGCTGCTGCCGCTTACGGATCGTTCCGTCGCCCTGCACTTACATCCCTTTGAGGTAAAAACCATCCGGCTGAAAAAAGGATCCCCACTGTAAACATCCCCGCTGTCCATTTCTTATCTTCTGTATTCATATAACAGTCAACAAGCCTCCGATCCCAACAGTAAACGTTCCAGGAGTTATTTCCCTGTCTTCCCTTTCCGGAAACCGTCTCCTATCCGGCTGTCCTTCGTTCTCTACGGATTGAGTGTAACTCGACCCCGGTTACACTCAATTTGAGTGTAACCGCACCTGCCCGGGAAGCCTTGTGAATCAACGCTCCCGGAATGTATGTTTTTATGCATGCAAATTTGAGTGTAACCGCCGATTTCTCACAAGCCCTTATATTTCAACGCTTCCAGGCGATCAGCAGTTTGAGTGTAACCAAATTTGAGTGTAACCGGGGTCTGGCATGCGGCTCTCTATGCGTTTCGGCTCGTCCGGAATAGCGTTATTTTTCTCTGGACAAATAAAAAAGGGCGTTTTTTCCATTTTGACAAATCAAAACTACAAACACCCTGCCGCGCAACCCAGTTTTCCCATGCCGTGCAACCCTATTATTCGCTGTTTACTTCACTCCCGCTTTTGAACGAACCAAAGCACAAACACTCTGCCGCACAACTCTATTTTTTCCTGTTTACTTCACTCCGGCTTCATGATATAATGAGCCTGTGAAAAGTCTCCGGGCGTTGGATATAATCAGGTACGCGCAGTTCAATGGGCATTGATCACCCGGATACTCTTCAACAGATTATGATTTTGGAGGTAAAGATCAATGAAATGGGTTTGCTCAGTTTGTGGCTATGTCTATGAAGGACCGGAACCGCCGGAAAAGTGTCCCGTCTGTAAAGCCCCCGCTTCCAAGTTTGTGAAGCAGGAATCCGAAATGACCTGGGCCGCCGAGCATGTGGTCGGCGTGGCGCAGGGCGCTCCGGATGATATCATCGC
>CADBLV010000390.1 GCA_902795555.1 uncultured Eubacteriales bacterium
AGCGAAGATTTCGTCGGAAGCGTAATCTTCCCGGTTGTCGGTATACACGAGATTGTTGAGCTCATGAAGCTTCCTGGCTCCGCCTTTTTCTTTCATAGTCAGCGTAACCATGTCGCCGGCCCGGACACCGGTTGCTTCGGCAAAGTTATTATAGTTTATGCACAGTTCGATATAGGTATGCGTCGGATAGGCGTTCACCAGGTATTCTCCGGGGTCTACATAATAGCCGTTCAGCAGGGGCATGTCTTTTTCAAAGTTTCCGAACTTCACGGTGAGGATATCCCCCAATTCGAAGCCGGCGTTCTCCAGATCCTTCAGCGTGATATCCAGCTGCGCTTCGCTTTCATCCATGATCTCTGTCACCATACAGGTCAGCCCGGCCGTCTCGGCAAAAGAGGAAACCAGCAGACAAATCAGTGAAAGCCACAGGATCAGACCGGAAAATCTTTTCATCCATAAGCACTTTTCCCTGTATATCATATCTATCCCCCTCTATTTTGATTCTTCTGCTGAGGATTATACCGTAATATTTCGAAATTCACAATAGTACATGCGATTCCGTTCATAATCCGTCTCCACGGAATCATCCTGCCCGATGGCTTTTGGACGTCGGCCCGTGATTTATACTTGTGAAAAGCCTGAGAGGTATGTAAAATATGAGATAAGCCGGAGACGGCTTCCTGCGGGCAAATTGAATCTTTCTTTCCATCATTTCCATCGGAGGCTTTCATGAACTTAACTGTTACCGCCGGATTCCTGTGGCTGCCGATTCACAGAGCCAGTCCTGTTGTAAAGCTTCATTTTTATGCCGGAGGAGTCAAATTTCAGGAAATGGATATTTCCCTTAACCCGGATCATCCGGAGTACTATGCCGCGATGGATCTCAGAAAACATACAGGGAGCCTGATTGAAATCCACGGCAATCTGCCGGACGAAATGCTGATGGGGCTGCGCTTTTATGACATACAGCCCGATACCGGCTATCCCCGCAGACCCCGGATCCACTTTACCGCTCCTTTCGGCTGGATCAACGATCCGAACGGCCTGGTTTACGCGGACGGGATCTGGCATCTTTATCACCAGTGGAATCCTTACGGCACAGAATGGGGCAATATGCACTGGGGGCATGCGGTAAGCCGTGACCTGATCACCTGGGAACACAAAGGCGTCGCGATGGAACCGGATGAGGCCGGTACGGTTTTTTCCGGATGCGGATGGCAGGATCATGAAAATACAGCCGGGTTCGGCAAAGATGCTTTGCTGTTCTTCTATACCGCCGCCGGCGGATGCAATCAGTGGTCTGCGGATGCTGGAAACCGGCATACCCAGCGCCTTGCCGTTTCGATGGATCACGGCGAAACGCTGCTGAAAAAAGGCTTGATTCTGGACCATATCAAAGGCGGCAACCGTGATCCGAAAGTGTTTTATCATCCGGACACCGGGGCTTATATCATGGTCCTTTTCCTGGATGATGATGAGTTCGCCCTGTTCCGATCGCAGAATCTGATTCACTGGAAAGAAAGCCACCGATTTTCAGCATCGAAAATGAGGGAATGCCCGGATCTGTTCGAGCTGCCGGTGGATCATGAACCCGGTCAGAAGAAGTGGGTGTTCTGGTCTGCTGACGGGTATTATCTGGTCGGACAGTTTGACGGATATCGTTTTCTGCCAGAAACAGAAGTCCTTACCGCTTATGATACAAACCTGGCTTACGCAGCCCAGACATATGCGGGAGTGAAGGACAGGGTCATCAGCGTCGCGTGGCTCAGAACCGGGAATGATCGCGGAAACTTCCGTGGAATGATGTCTGTTCCGTCCGAACTGTCCCTCGTAAAGCAGAAGGATGGTTATCGGATCCGATTCCGGCCGGTCAGGGAAATCATGAACCGTTTCAGCGTGAGCAATGAATTCACTTCGGAATCAGGGGGCATCGTCATCCGGCCGTCAGGGAAACCGATGGTCCTGAAGACAAGCTGGCAGACGGGGCGACAGACGAAAGAGATCACAGCCGGCGGAAAAACGATCTGTATTCAGGCAAAGAACAGGGATGTGTTATTCATCGTCGATCATGGCGTGATGGAGTATTGGGCGGATGACGGGCTCATCTATGGCGCCGTTGAAGTCGATGAAGATGTCCTGTTCCGGGAAATTACAGTCAGCCCGGGCATCGACAGGGTGGAAACCAGCTGTTTTTTGGGAACTGTACACGATTTGTACTTGTGAAAACGTTGAAAAGCATGTAAAATAAGAGCCGAACCGGTAACGGATTGGTATGGATATTCTGCCTCACGCCTGAAAACCCCAAAAGGAAATGGCAAGGTTGATCGATGAACAGTCGAAAGGAAAATCGATGGAGGGTGTGCTGGAATGAGCATTTACGATCAGGTAAATCTCACAGATCGCTTTTATGAGGCGATCGGGAACGGACAGATCCGTGCATATTTTCAACCGATCATCAGATCCCTGACGCAGCAGATCCTGGGTGTTGAAGCGCTGGCCAGATGGTTTAAGCCGGATGGAAATATGCTTTCTCCCGCGGATTTCATCCCGGAGCTGGAGCAAAACGGGCTCATTTTTGAATTGGATATGGAGATTCTTCGGCAGGCCTGCGTTCTGTATGATGAGTTTCGCCGCCGTGGAACTCCGCTGTCCTGTGTGTCTGTGAATCTTTCCAGGCTGAATTTTGCCCGGGAGGATTTGTTTGAAAAGGTTTGTTCTGTCCTGGATGAGTATTCAGTTCCGCATGAGGCGATCAATCTGGAAATCACGGAAAGCGTAATGCTGGATGATACGGATGCCTTTGAGAAGACATTCAGTCGTTTCAGTGATGCCGGCTTTTTCATCTGGCTTGATGACTTCGGCAGCGGTTATTCATCGCTGAATGTCCTGCAGAATTACAGCTTTAACGTCATTAAGTTTGATATGCTCTTCCTCCGGAAAATGTCTGCGAAGGGAAGGAATATGCTGGCTTCGCTGATCGGCATGGCAAAAACCCTGGGGATTCATACCCTGGTAGAGGGAGTGGAAACAAACGAACAGCGGGAATTCCTGCTGGATGTCGGCTGCGAAGCACAGCAGGGTTTCTATTATGCAAGACCTCTTTCCAGAGAAGCACTGATCGAACACATTGATCAAAAGCCGGGGATCCTGGAAAAGAAGGAAGATGAAAAATACTGGGAGGAAATCGGTCTGCTGAACTTCGTCAATCCCAACCCGCTGAAAGAATTTGCGGAAAGACGGAAAAGCGTTCAGAGAGAACGAGTCAGCAGTTATGACGGTTCCATCGCTCTGGTGGAATGCGGCAGGGATCAGTTCAATTATGTATACGCTACGGAAGGGTATAAGGAACGACTCCGTGAACTGGGTTTCTCATCTGTGGACGGGCTGGAAAATGCGCTGTCCAATCAGCGGAGCCATTACTTTCAGATCTCACGAAAACTGGTTCTTGATTCATTGCAGAGCGGAGAAATACAGACCGTCGAATATGTTTACAACGATGTGTATTACAGACTCAGCGCTTTGTTTGTCGCCAGAAGAGAAGGACGGGCCATGATTCTCATGCGCCTCAACACCTTTGATGCAGAGCGGGAGGTCAAAACGGCGAAAGAAATGCTGGATAACAGCAGCGCCCTGTTTTCCACTTATGAGATGGCCGTGATTGTTTATCCGGAAAGCGGAAAGGCAAAACGCATCTTTACAGCGAACAATGTGCCGTCTTACGGCAGTGAGAAAACCATCGGCAAAATTGCCGTCCGATTCTGCGAGAATCACGTTGATCCCGAGGATCAGGAAAGATATCTGCGTTTCATGGATTTTGAAACCATGCCGGAACGCCTCAGAAGCAATCCCAAACAGTTCATCCAGGGGATTTTCCGGATGCATCTGGAGCCGGATCAGAGCAGATGGTATTCCGTTCGTGTCACGCAGGCCGCGTGTTTTTCCGAGACGGCTTATATCTATACGATCCAAAGCGTACAGGATGACATGAGTCAATGGATGGATCTGTTAGCCGTGAAACGTCCGGAATTGCTGCAGATGCAGTAACCAAACTGTTCCTGCTCTTCCTCCTGTTCCGCCTCTGTGAACGACAGGCTCCCTTCTGCCGTTTTAGTACAACCGGCCCCCCGGTTACACGCAAATTGAGTGTAACCGGGGACACCCCGCAAAGCCTGATTTTCCAACGGTTCCGGCATTTCCGTGTCCGGGTCGTTTTTGTTGAGTGTAACCGCTCCCTCCCAGCAACCCCTTATATTTCAACGGTTGCGGCGGATTCGAAGTTTTAGTGCAACTTTTTTTGAGTGTAACCCTGAACGGGATCTTCGTTTTGATCCATGTTCAGGCCGTGCGCGCAGAAAATCATTGAATATTCAAAAATCTGACACACACCGGTCCTTAAATCTGCACAGAAAAGAACATAATCGGAAATGGATCCGTATGGATATCAGGAAAGAGGGAGAAAGAATGATGTTAGACAACAATCCGAATCCCGTCCGGAAGCCGATTATGTACTATATCCTCATCGCGGTGGGAATTATTATGCTGTTGAACGCCTTCGTGTTTCCGGCGCTGCTGCAGCGTCAGGTCGAGAGTGTTGGATACAGTGATTTTCTGAAAATGGTGGATAGCGGCCGGGTTGTCGAGGTGCAGCTGGATTCGTCCGGTGAACAGCTGGTTTTCCTGGGAAAGGATGAAGGCGGAAACGAGGCGATTTACAAAACCGCTGTCTTTCCGGACGACAGCCTTCGCTCCCGGCTGGAGAAAGCGGGCGTCACCTTCAGTGCGCAGATCGCCACGCAGAACAGCCCGCTGTTGAGCTTCATCATCAGCTGGATTCTGCCAATCGCCATGTTCTCCATTTTGGGACGTGTGCTCATGAATCAGATGACGAAGAAAGGCGGCCTGAACGCCCTGAGCTTCGGCAAATCCGGCGCGAAGATTGTCGCCTCAGAGGAAACCGGCGTAACGTTCGCTGATGTGGCAGGGGAGGAAGAAGCCAAGGACGCGCTGAAGGAAATTGTGGACTTTCTGGAACGGCCCGGGAAATACGCGTCCATCGGGGCGAAACTGCCCAAAGGCGCTCTGCTGGTAGGTCCCCCCGGCACCGGGAAGACCCTGCTGGCTAAGGCGGTAGCGGGGGAGGCGAAGGTGCCCTTCTTCTCCATTTCCGGCTCTGAATTTGTGGAGATGTTTGTGGGCATGGGCGCGGCCAAGGTCCGGGACCTGTTCAAGCAGGCCAATGAGAAGGCGCCGTGTATCGTGTTTATCGACGAGATCGACACCATCGGTAAAAAGCGGGATACCGGCGCCGGTATCGGCGGCAATGACGAGCGGGAGCAGACGCTGAACCAGCTGCTGACCGAGATGGATGGCTTTGACGGCAAGAAGGGTGTGGTGATTCTGGCGGCAACTAACCGGCCGGAATCCCTGGATCCCGCGCTGCTGCGGCCGGGCCGTTTCGACCGGCGTATTCCCGTGGAGCTGCCTGACCTGCAGGGGCGGGAAGCTATCCTGAAGGTGCATGCGGCCCATATCCGTCTGGCCGGGGACATCAATATGAATGAGATCGCCAGGGCGACAAGCGGCGCTTCCGGCGCGGAGCTGGCTAACATCGTGAACGAGGCGGCTCTGCGGGCTGTCCGTGAAGGTCGGGACACCGTGCGTCAGGAAGACCTGATGGAAAGCGTGGAAACCGTGATCGCCGGATACCAGCGCAAGAATGCCGTGCTCTCCGAACAGGAGCGGCGTATCGTGTCCTACCACGAGATCGGTCACGCTTTGGTGGCGGCGAAGCAGACCAATTCCGCTCCGGTAACGAAGATCACGATCGTGCCGAGGACCAGCGGAGCCCTGGGCTATACCATGCAGATCGACGAGGAAGATCATAACCTGATGAGCCGGGAAGAACTGGAGAACAAGATCACCACTCTGACCGGCGGACAGGCAGCGGAGAAGCTGATCTTCGACTCTGTGACTACCGGGGCCGCCAATGACATCGAAAAGGCTACCAGGCTGGCCCGGGCCATGATTACCCGCTACGGCATGAGCGACCAGTTTGGCATGGTGGCGATGGAAACGCTGAACAGCCGGTATCTGGGGCAGGACACCAGCCTGACCTGCAGCGCGGCCTATGCCGAGAAGATTGACGACCAGGTGGTGGCGCTGGTGGGGCGGGCCCGGGAGAAGGCGGATCGGATCCTGCGGGAAAACGAGGACAAGCTACACGAGCTGGCTGAATACCTGCTGGAGAAGGAAACCATCACCGGGGAGGAATTTATGAGGATTCTGAATCAGCCAAAGCTGAAGGCATGATTTAGGGAGACGATGGGGACATGTTAAAAGCTCCGGGCCTTTCCCGGAGCTCTCGATCCATTTTGTGCAGTTTAATCATATCACGCTTCTTCAGTACCATGCAAGTACCATTTGAGTACCATTTGCGTCTCATCTTAGTATCATTTTCGTTCCACCTGAGATTCGAACATCTCCCGGAGCACCCGATCCGGTTTTTGCAGTCTGATGATATCATAAGGGGCAGTGTATTTCAATATGCCTTGCCAAAGAACGTTTACATATGCTTATGTCGCTTGATTTAAATGTGTCTGATGGAACAAAAGAGCTTGCGAGTATAGAGAACATATCCAGGAATCTCGGGCTGATTTCTGATGTACTAGAAAAAGTGGGAAAAGAAAATTATCCTACCGTGCTCTGTTTGATAAAGCATTTCTTTTCATCCTTACGAACAAGATCCGGAGATGATCATGTTTCCTCCTTAACCCTGTTTTTTTTAGCGTTAAGGAGGAATAATATTGCTCGTAGTCATGAGAGCAGGATAATATGATCTCTCCGGAGGGATGTCGAATGGAACTGCGAGTGCTGAATTCTTTTCTGACTGTTTATATATTCGACAGTCAACACCTGATCTCCTTTTGGGAATCACCTCCTTTTGGTATTTTCATTGGTCTTTTGACACCTTAATCATGGATATGAATGTCCGGGGTGATGTGAAACAGATACACCCGACAAAGCACTTGCAATATGAATGACAATGTAATATAATTGTCTTACCGAATCCTAAAGAGGAGGAAGTAAGGATGTCGACTTCATTATTGCAGGTAAGGGTTGATGATTCTCTAAAAGATCAAGCAGCCCGCGTATTTGATAATCTCGGAATTGATATATCTACGGCGGTCAGGATGTTCCTGAAACGGGCAGTTATGGATAACGGAATACCTTTCCGCATGACATTGCCGAAGGAGCCGTTTTCTGCTGAACGCGGCTACAGGGCGATGCAGGAAATCAGCGAATCTGCTCAACGAAACGGCGTATCAGATTTGTCACTCGATGAGATCAACGCAGAAATTGAGGCATCGCGGTCAGAAAGAAATGTTGTTACTGTATGAAATACTACTGCTCCAGTCAGTCTTCGATTTGCAAACCGGGGACGTGCTCAAACTCGCGGACGTTGTGCGTAATCAGTGTCAGGTTAAGAGTTCCCGGCAATCATGGTGTCCCGATCCCTGATTCGAGAACCGTTCAGTGAAAGAAACGCCATGATCTCTCATGCGTGTGCTGCAGTGTGGGTAGGTATCCAAGCGCCTTGCGGAGCTGAACTATTCGACACGCTGCTGAAAGCGCTGAAAGATCTGGAAGCCGGCAACACGGCTGACGATATTGACTATGAATGGCAAGGGAACGTCTGCAAAGCGCATCCGTACCAGCCGGAGAATCGTCGGATTGTCTATAAGGAGCAGAGGACAGGTGATTCGAAATGAAGCTGTTTATCATTACCGGTACCTGCGGGTCCGGCAAATCCACCATGAAGGACGAACTGGCGGCGAGGCTGGACCTGAACCGGTATGCTTGTGTCGATTCGGACGAAACAGGCCTCAACTGGTGGGACTATGCCGGCACCGAACGGGAAGAACTGTACGGCGTGGACAGCCTGCGGGAGGCTTTCCGGATTGCCGGCGGAAGAAATCTGGTCTTCGTGACCTGCATGGCTCCCCATGATTACATGACGAAAGCAGTTGTGCCGGAGGAATTGACCGCCACCTTCAATATCGCGCTGTGGGCAAAGGATCAGATCATTGATCAGCGCCTGCGGGCCAGGCCCAAAGAGCGGGGCTTCATCACGGACGAAGCGATTCGGCCCCACATCGAATACAATCAGTGGATCGGCCGAAACCGGGGCAAATATCAGCTGTTTATCGACACGGAAAACC
>CADBLV010000391.1 GCA_902795555.1 uncultured Eubacteriales bacterium
AATATGACCGCGTTGGTCAGCTGTTTTGCGAGAGCGTACCACTGCTTATGAGGAGATGGAAGCGTTGCTCTCAAATGCGGGCTTTCTGATCTGCGAGCATATGGACGCAGGCGAAGCAACCGAAGCGTTTTTGAAGGAAAGCGGCATGATCGCCCCGGCAGGCGTGGGGTATTGCCTGGCGGTGAGAAAGGGATGACGAAACGTGATTATAGAAACACAAAGGCTGCTGCGCCGGGAAATGACGCCGGATGATGATCAGACACTGGTTCAGGTACTCGGCGCCCCTGAAACCATGTGGCATTACGCCTGTTTGGAACGTCAGGATGAATTCCTTTTATACTATGGCGATGCAAAGGAAGCTCGGCCTGGCAATATCTGACCGGCTGATCTGCTGGATGTAGAAATGAGAGAAGCTCCTGTGCAGCATTCAGTGAAAAGGAACGGTGAAATTTCGTATGAGCAGAATCACAGTATTGATCGGAAGTCCGCGGAGAAATGGAAATACGGCGCTACTCGCGGAGAGCTTTGCCAAAGGAGCACGTAACGGCAACGATGTTGAACTGCTGCGCGTGGCAGATTACCGTATCAATCCGTGCCTTGGCTGTAACGATTGCTGCATAAGCGAAGGCCACGCCTGTGCGCAGAGGGACGATATGGCATTGATCTATCAAAGATTAATGGAAACCGATACGTTGATCATCGCCTCCCCTGTGTACTTTTACGGTGTCAGCGCTCAGCTCAAGGCACTCATCGACCGGTTGCACACGCCGCTGCGGAATGAATTTCATATTAAGCGGCTCGGTCTGATTCTGGTCGGCGCGGCGTCGCTTCCGGACCTTTTTGACCCGATCGTGACGCAATACCGCATGACATGCAGGTTCTTCGGACTGGAAGACATCGGGATGGTGCTCGTGCGCGGTGCGAAGGATGCGGGGGATGTGCTTGCAGGGGATGGAATGAAGCGTGCTTACGATCTGGGAGTTTCCATAGCACTGAAAGAACAGCGGAAGGATGCTGTCGGAGCTTATGCTGAAACAGGCCGGGAAGGCTGACGGACATGCTGGACAGATCCATACCGTTTTACACCATCATCATGAGACCAAAAAAGTGTGATAGGATTAGACTCTCAAAAATGGACAGAGAGCTCCGGAAGACGTTTTCCGGGGCTTTTTTCGTGACGAAATGAAAAGAAGACCGGAGTTGTACATACTGGCATATCGTGATACAATGACGAGACGGCGCTCGGAGGAGCGACAGGAATATGGCGGGATTGCAGAGGCGAAAATGTGGTTTACGGAGGAAAAATGAGCGTATTTGAGAAAGTGTATGAGGCGGTCAAACTGATTCCGGAAGGGAGCGTCGCTACTTACGGACAGGTGGCGCGGGCTGTCGGCAACCCCAGGCTGGCCCGCGTGGTCGGATACGCGCTGCATGCGACTCCGCAGCCCGGCGTGATTCCCTGCCACCGCGTCGTGAAACGGGACGGAGAAGTATCTCACGCGTTTGCTTTCGGCGGGGCTAACAGGCAGGTTGATCTGCTGCGGGCGGAGGGCGTGGTTTTTCTCGATGACACGCATGTAGACATGAAGCGCTTTTGCGTATCGTTTTTGCCGTGTATCCCGGCGCAGTAAGCAGGCTGTTCCGGAATGGAGACGGGACAGCGGCATCCATCGAAAGAAACGGCCGGGAGGCTGACAGAGGAGGAAAAGATGTATGATGACCAGGGAGGCCATTTGGGAGGCGGCGCTGAAACAGTCCGCGATTGACTGTTCCTGCCGGGAGACGGATTTCACTTTGAACCGGAACATTGTCACGGAGGCTGTTCCTTCCGATCAGGCGCGGGTGTATCTGGATCAGCCGGTGCTTTGTCATATGGTTTCCTATGGCACAAACGTGGTTGCGACCTGCCGGGCGGACCTGATTCCGGCCATCGAACGCTATCTCAGCGTGGAAGAACGGGCATTCAAGCGATTTGAAGCCCCGGCGATTTTTGAACTGAGCGATATCATCCGGGAGGCCGGCGGAATGATATTCAGGCAGAAGAATCTGTATCTTCCGGATCCGGAGCTGGTTTTCGGGACGACGCTTTCCTGCGGCTATCGGACGAGAGAGATGCATCCGGCGGATTTTAAGGATCTCTATCTGCCGGAATGGCGCAACGCGCTGAGCATGAACCGGCCCGAACTGGACATGCTGGGATACGGAGCCTATGACGGAGACAGACTGATTGGCCTGGCCGGCTGCTCCCGGGATTGCGCGGACATGTGGCAGATCGGCATTGATGTGCTGCCGGAATACAGGCGGAAAGGGATTGCCTCGACGCTGACCAACCTGCTGGCCCGGGGCGTGTTTGAGCGGGAGAAGATCCCCTTTTACGGCGCTTCCTGGTCCAACGTCCGCTCTGTGAAAAACGGACTGCGCAGCGGGTTCAGACCTGCCTGGATCGAGATGACGGCAGAAGAGGCAAAATGAAAAAGAGGAGGAAAGAACGATGATCTGTGAGAATATCCTCGAAGCGATCGGACATACACCGGTTGTCCGCCTGAACAGGATCCCGAAGGAAGGCAGCGCGGAGATTATTGTAAAAGCGGAATTTCTGAATGTCGGCGGATCCATTAAAACCCGTACCGCGATGAATATGCTCCGGCAGGCGGAAGACGTGGGGCTGATCGGTCCGGAGAGCATCATTGTCGAACCGACCAGCGGCAATCAGGGGATCGGCCTGGCGCTTGTCGGGGCGGTTCGCGGATATAGGACGATTATCATCATGCCGGATTCGGTCAGCGAGGAACGACGAAAGCTGGTCCGCCATTACGGCGCGGAGGTTAAATTGATCCACGACGCCGGCGATATCGGGAAATGCATGGAGGAATGCCTGCAGGCCGCTCTGAACATGCAGAAGAAAAATCCAAAGGTGTTTGTGCCTCAGCAGTTTGAGAATCCGAACAACACCCTTGCGCACAAAAAGTATACAGCCCTGGAGATCATGGCGCAGATCGCCGGGCCGATCCACGGTTTCTGCAGCGGCATCGGAACCGGCGGAACGCTGACCGGTATCGGCGAGGTGCTAAAAGCGCAGTATCCCGACATCGAGATCTGGGCTGTCGAGCCTGAGAACGCTGCGATCCTCGCCGGCGGAACCATCGGGACGCATCTGCAGATGGGCATCGGCGACGGAATCATTCCGGATATCCTGAATCGGGAGATTTACGATGATATCTATGTCGTGACCGACCAGGAAGCGATTGAAACCGCTCGCCGTCTGGCCCGGGAAGAAGGTCTGGCCTGCGGCATATCCGGCGGAACGAACGTGGCAGCCGCGATTCGGCTGGCCGAAAAGCTCGGCCCTGGGAAGACCGTCGTCACGGTTCTGCCGGATACGGCCGAACGCTACTATTCCACACAGCTCTTCGGGGAATGACGGTCTGTATTCCTGCGAGATGAAAGGAGAAGCATGAACAGTACACGGATCGAACATCCTTTCGGGCCGCTCTTTAACGCACACAGCCGGATTCTGATTCTTGGGTCCTTCCCTTCGGTGAAATCCCGGGAGCAGCACTTTTTCTACGGTCATCCGCAAAATCGTTTCTGGAAAGTGGTTTCCGGTGTTTTCGGCTGTGAGACACCGGTGACGATTGAACAGAAAAAGGAACTGATCCTGAACCACGGACTGGCCTTGTGGGACTCGATTGCCAGCTGCGTGATCACCGGATCATCAGACGCAAGCATTCGGGAGGTTCGCGCAAACGATCTGAGGATTATTCTGGATCACAGTCCCATCGAACGAATCTGCTGCAACGGCCGAAAATCCCACGAAATCTATGAAAAGTATATACGCCCCACCATTGGTCGGGAGGCGGAATGCCTTCCGTCAACCAGTCCGGCAAACGCGCGGTATTCCATGGAAGAACTGATGGCCGCCTGGGCTGTGATCGCATGATTGATCATGACAGCTGAGCCTGTGCTCAGAATCCGGGTGCTGTCTTCATGGGAAGATTCCGAAAACCATTGTGCGATTTGGGAATTCGTGGTAAGATAGACGGGAATCGAAAGATGAGGCAGAGACGAGGCATATTTTGCCCACGAGCGCGAAGCGAGTGAGTCAAGCGAAGCAAGCAGAGAGTCGCAGCGTTAGCAAGACTCTCTGCGCCGACTGAGCTTGCGGGGGAACTGACGCGCACAGAGGAGATTATCCATCAGGGATCGGAAGAGGAAGATGCAAAAGAAGATTGCGGTTTTTATCTCGGCGCTGTATGAGGACATGGTTCGGGAAACGGTGGAGGGTCTGCTGAAGGCTGCGGCCGGGGAAGATGTCAAGATCCTGTTTTTCACCAGCTTTGCCGACAACCACACCAGTCAGAACTATGACCGGTATCAGGATTACGATATCGGTGATTTTGTCGTGTATCTGCTGCCGGATCTGAAGGAATTCGACGCGCTGATCTCCTTTGATACCTATATGACGGGATCCTTTGTGGCCCCGATCGACCGGCTGAAAAAGACAGCGCCCTGCCCGGTGGTGACGCTGGGGACGGTGAAGGAAGACACCTACAGCGTGGTGAACGACCAGACTCTGTCCTTCGGCGAGGTGATCAATCATCTGATCGACACCCACGGATGCCGGGATTTTGTGCATGTGGCCGGGCCGCTGGCACGGTCCTTCTGTGTGGAGCGGATCGACATTTTCCGGGACGTGCTGAAGGCCCGGGGGTTGCCATGTGGCGATGACCGGATTTATGAAGGCACGCTGCGGCCGGAATGCGGCGGGGAAGTGGTGGAACAGATTCTGGCCGATTACGCGATGAAAGACGGACGGAAACTGCCTGACGCGATCGTGTGTGTGAACGACTACACGGCGATCGGCGTCCTTCAGGCCCTGGAGGAGCGGGGATTCCGGGTTCCGGGAGACGTGATTGTGACCGGATATGATGATATCCTGCGGGCGGCGTTCAATGAACCGTCGATCACCACCTCTGCCCAGCCTTTTTTCCGGGTCGGGCAGACCGGAATGGAAACCCTGCTGCGCATTTTGCGGGGGGAACAGGCGGAGGCGGTCACTGCGGTGCCGGGGGTGCTGTGCCTTCGCCAGTCCTGCGGTTGCGAACCGTTTCACGTTTACAAAAAGGATCTGATCCGGGAGAAATATATCCGAACGGTCACCAAGCTGGAGAGACTGGCCCTGTCTAACACGAATCTGGTTCTCGGAGGCGCTGTGGACGAAACACTGGAGGATATTTTTAACGAGATCGAAGAGGGCAGCCTGCGGGAAACGGGATTTCAGGACGCTGTGCTCTGCCTGATTCACGGGTGGGAACAGAAAAAGCTGATTCAGAATCGGGACTCTCTGCAGGATGAAAGCTTCGACGTGGTCTGCGGCATCTGGAACGGGCAGCCGGTTTTGCGGCAAAGGCTGCAAAAAGGCCAGCTGCTGCCTGAAGAGATGATGAACGATGAAAAACCCTATTACATTTTTCCGGTTCACCATCTGCAGTACTTCCTGGGATATTTCATCGTGAATCCCGACCTGCGGGAGCGGGGACAGCTGCATATCAAATCCTGGCTGGTGAGCATCAGCGCGATTCTGGTCAGCTGGTTTTTGCGCCATCAACTGACGGATACGGTGCAGGAACTGGAGGTGCTCTATCAGACGGACATGCTGACCGGCCTGTATAACCGACGCGGTTATTACCGTTTCTTCGAGCAGTATTATGAGGAATGCCGGCAGGCGGGAACGGAGCTGGCAGTTTTCCTGATTGACATGAACGGCATGAAAACCATCAACGACCACTACGGTCATGCGGAGGGCGACTTCTGCCTGTGCACGATTGCAGACGCCATGCGAAAGAGCGCCACGGAGGATGAGATCTGCATCCGTACCGGCGGAGATGAGTTCGTGGTGCTGGCCAGAAACTATGACGAGACCAAAGAAAGACTGTATATCAACCTGATGCGGGAGGAAATTGACCGGATCAGGCGGGTAGCGGGGAAGCATTATCAGATTACCGTCAGCGTCGGCTGTTATCGGACGGTGCCGAATGCCGCCGGCGTGGCCGTTATTCAGACCGAAGCGGAGCGGTTCCTGGGGATTGCGGACCGGGCCATGTATATGGAAAAGCAGGCCATGAAACGTTTTTAAAAAATATTTTTCCAATGGCTCAAAACCCTCTTGACAGAGAGGGTTTTTTGAGTACAATAGAGTTGAAAGTCAAAGATAGTCAAACTTGACTTTCGACGAAATCTCCGTTCGGAGAACGATCCGGATCCCTGAGTGAAACGGTGACCGGGTTCGGGCGGGCGGTATGAACCCGAATGCGAAACGGCGATCGGGTTTAAACCGGGGAACGGGGACAAGGTAACAAAGGAGGGATGACCATGAATATGAATCAATTCACGCAGAAGACCGTCAGCGCCCTGGAACGGGCCCAGTCCCTGGCGATCGAGAGCGGTCATATGCAGGTAGAACAGGAACATGTGATGATGGCGCTGACGGAGGATCCGAAAGATCTGATCCCCCAGTTGCTGGAGAAATGCGGGACGCCCGTGACGGCGCTGCGAAAGGGGCTGGAGGATCAGCTGAACCGGACACCCCGGGTGACAGGCTCCGGCCGGGAACCGGGGAAGGTTTACATCTCCCCGGATCTGGAAAAAGCGCTGGTGGAAGCGGAGAAAATTGCGGGGCGCATGAAGGATGAATATCTGTCTGTGGAGCATGTGTGGATGGGCATCTGCGCCAGGCCTTCTGGCAATATGTCCCGACTTCTGAAGAGCCTGAGCTACAACGCGGACAATTTCCTGAAGGCGCTGAGCGACGTCCGGGGGGCGGCCCGGGTGACTTCCGACAATCCGGAGGAAACCTATGACGCGCTGAAGAAATACGGCTCCGATCTGGTGGAGCTGGCCCGGAAACAGAAACTGGATCCGGTGATCGGGCGGGACAGTGAAATCCGGAACGTGATCCGGATTCTGTCCAGAAAAACCAAGAACAACCCTGTGCTGATCGGCGAGCCGGGCGTCGGTAAAACCGCGATCGCGGAAGGGCTGGCCCAGCGAATTGTGCGGGGGGACGTGCCGGACAGCCTGAAGGACAAGAGTGTGTTTTCTCTGGATATGGGATCGCTGATTGCCGGCGCGAAGTTCCGCGGTGAATTTGAGGAGCGGCTGAAGGCGGTTCTGGCAGAGATCAAGAAAAGCGACGGACGGATCATTCTGTTCATCGACGAGCTGCACACCATCGTGGGAGCCGGGAAGGCAGACGGCGCCATGGACGCGGGCAATCTGCTCAAGCCTATGCTGGCCCGGGGCGAGCTGCACTGTATCGGCGCCACAACGCTGAATGAGTACCGCCAGTATATTGAAAAGGACGCCGCCCTGGAGCGGCGGTTCCAGCCCGTGATGGTCGGCGAGCCGACCGCGGACGAGACGC
>CADBLV010000392.1 GCA_902795555.1 uncultured Eubacteriales bacterium
GCATCGACACCCAAGAAGGTGAAGAGCGGCGGCTCTGTGACGGTTATTGACAAGCACGTGCCGGAAACAAAGACCAATACAAACACCGGGACCAAGACGAACACAAATACCGGCAAGACCGGCAGCACCTCGACCGGCGGCGGTGGCGGCGGATATTACAGCGGCGGCGGTTCTTCCACGACGGATATTCACAACATCAAGGTCTTCTACTGGCTGGATAAGCAGGGTGGAGAGCAGGCGGCAAAGACAGCCAGCGTCAACAAGCGCAAGGGCGAAAGCTTTGAGATTTACAGTCCGCTGCTCCCGGGTTATCAGACGAATATGACCATTGTCAAGGGAACGGTCGGGCCCAAGGATGCCACCTATCACGTGGTGTATGTGCCGAACAATTATACCTTCACCATTGAATTCGTGGATGAGCAGGGCGAGAAGGTGGCGGAGCCGATGGTGCTGACCGGGATGCATGTCGGGGATGAGTATTCCGTGCCTGTGCCGGACGTGCCCGGATATCACAGCAGCTATAGTGTGATTCAGGGCGTCTTCAACGGGAACAAGCGCCTCCGGGTGATCTTCCAGGCCGACGGCGAAGGCTATACGGTGATTGAGGATTATGAAATTGCCCGCAGCTTCGACAGCATGGCCGTGAACGTCGGAGAATGCTGGGAATAAAGCTTACATGAACAAGGCCCTGCGTGCCGATCAGGCGCGCAGGGCTTTGCTGAATTCCGGGAAAGTCGAAGCGGAGTTTCATACTTGATCGATGAGGATCAAATGCGGATCATGCAGTTGGCTCACTTCCTCCGTGAAACCGCTTTTGCTGGCCAGGAGAAAGAATAATTCACGGTTTTTAGTGGGGATAAACTGAGCTTTCAGCTTCAGCAGATCCAACTCCTGTATACCGACAGCCTTTGATCGATATTTACATTCTCCGACGATCAGATGGTGATCATCAAAGGCGGTCACATCCACTTCGCTTTCCTGCCACGTGTTGTTGCGATGAATGTTGCCCCACCACTTGCCCACTGTTCTGGGCATGAAGGGGAGATGATAATCCAGGGCATATTGGAAAATGTTGGATCGGATGATGTCTTCGTAAACAAATCCAAGGAACTCGCTGTATTGATCATTGAGAATCAACTCCCGTGATTTTTCGCACAGAGTAGATATCAGTGAAGCATTGGGATCCAGAAAGGTGTAATAAAACCGAAAGAAAGAATCGGAAATGCGGTAACGGTGGTCTTTCCTGCCAGACAAGGGGTTATCAACCAATGCAACAATCCCGAGATCGATCAGCTTGTTGAGATAGGCATGAACATTTCGAACATCCATGCCGGATTGTTTGGCGATTTTTCCTGTATCCTTTTCAGAACCGCCGATAACGCGCAGGATGGATACATACGTGGATGTGTCCCGTACTTCCTGCATCAATAAATTTGGTGCTTCCTGAAAGAGTCTTCCGGTTCGGTCGAACAGCAGGGCCTCAGAGGCTTTCTGGACGGAAGGATAGTCCAGAAAATACATGACATACTGGGCGATCCCCCCAGTCTGCGCATACACTTCCACTGCGTCTTCAAACGAAGGAAATAATGTCAGCGTTTCTCTGAAACTGAAAGGCAGGATTTCCATGATCTCATCGAACCGGCCATATAGCGGGGACTCTCGATCCTGAATTTGATGACGCATGAAAGAAAGATTGGACCCGAGGAGAATCAGCTTCATGTGATTCAACGAATGATCAATGATCCATTGAAACTCAATGGGAACGTTATCGTTTTTCCGGGCCAGAAAGGGAAACTCATCGATCATGATCACGGAAGGATGATCTAACTGGGTTGAAGAAAGAAAAGTGAAAACTTCGCGGAAGGAAGTATAAGGGCGGAGCAGGGGCTCTAACTGCGGATTGTAAGAGGACAGAACAGAGATGAAATCTTTCAGACAGGAGGCATAGTCAAACGTTGTAATCTGGAAATAACAAAGGTGGGCATCCGGATTGTTTTCCAGAAAATCAAGAACCAAAGCGGTTTTCCCGGTTCTCCGGCGGCCGTAAATGGCCATGGCTTTATACCGTGGTTGACCGATAAAACGAGTTAATTGTGCTTTTTCGCGGTCTCGGAAATACAGCATGAAAACCCTGCCTCCCTTCATTCATCAGACATGATAGTCTTCCAGAATCAGTATACAGGGAAGAGAGATAAATGTCAATCTAAATTCGACGAATTACGATTCGACGAATCGTAATTCGTCGAATCGTAATTCGAATTGTACCTGCGATCATTTCCCGAGCAGTTTCATCACGGCGTGCCGGCCGACCTGCATGGCGCCTTTGGGACAGAATTCCTGACAGCAGAAGCAGTGGATGCAGGTTTTGCGGTTGATTTTAGGCTTTTGATCCACCATGGTGATGGCTTTGGCCGGGCAGACATTGGCACATTTGGCGCAGCCGACGCAGGCGGAGGGCACCAGCTTCGGAAAGGGCGTCAGCAGGCGGGAGGCGAAGAAATCCGCGATTTTGCCGGGGATGCCGTCGCCGAGGATCATGAAGAACACGCTGGACTGGGCCTGGACGGTTTTGAAATCCGGGATGGCAAACCGGGTCGGGTCGCCGAAGATCCGCAGGCCGGGCACTCCGCAGGAAAAGGTTGTGGGTTTAGCGCCGGTGCCTGGGGCTGAAATGACAGCGGATTCCCGCGATGGATGCTTCTGCGGCGGGATGGGCGCTTCAACGGCGGTGCTGAGCCTTTCCGCTTCTGGAATCTCTTTGGGTTTTTTGTGAAGCCCATCCGGTTCAAGAAGGCCCCTGGCCGCGGCGGCACGGAGGGTCGGGATATCCTGAACGGTCATACCGATCAGCCCCGCGGCCACGGCATCCAGCTGATGGCCGTTTGTGCCGGCCAGCAGACAGCCGATTTTCCGGGGCGTTCCCTGGGTCGGGCCGTTTCCTTCCATGCCGATCACCGCGTCGCAGATACACAGCTTCGGGGCGACATACTCATAGAGATCCACCAGCATATCGGCGAAGTCCTCCGCGCGGGGGAAGCGGTAATGAAACTCCGGCTTCTGTGTGCCGGGGATGACGCCGAAGAAATTCTTGACAGCGCAGGTGAGGCCCATCATGCCGTGGGTTTTGAGCTTGCACAGGTCGATGACGGCGTCTGCCTTTTGCAGCCAGGTGGTGTAGGGAAACTGCTTTGCTTTGGCCGCCTCGGGAAAGGTGATCTGCGTCGTGGAAAAATCATCGTTAAGCCGGGCGCCGAAGGCTTCGGCCTTCCGCATGCCGCATACGTCATAGACCACCTTCAGATAGGCTGCGTTGTATAGTCCGCCGGGGCTGTCGCCGATGACTACCTGCGCGCCGCGTTCCCGCAAAAGACGGGTGAGGGCGCAGACGACGGAGGGGTGAACTGTGGCTGCGGAATCCGGCTTCATGGCGGAAACGAGATTGACCTTGATGGCGACGGTCATGCCGGGGTGCACGAAATCCAGCCCGCGGATGGGCTCAAGAACGTCCCTCAGGGCGGATTCAACCAGTTCGTCGTCATAGTTGTCACAGGGGAAAACGGAAACATCATATTCGTTCATCTTGCTGCTCGATTCTTTTGGATTGTGGGCTGGTTCAAAACAGAACGGGGACGGTTCTGCGGAACCGTCCCCGCTGTTTCATCAAAACGGTGGTTTATTCACCGGCCGGGGCAGTTTCCTCTGCCAGCTTCGGACGGGATTTCCGGTCGTTGGGCTTTGCGTCCTGTGTGAGCGTCTGATCCTTTACACCGCCTTCCAGATTGATCGTGTCCAGGCCGGTGGCGGGAATGATGAAGGTCGTTCCGCCCTCCACGTTCAGGGACAGCAGGTTCAGGAAGCCGTCCAGGCCTTCGCCGCTTTGCAGGACCTGCAGGATTTCTTTTACGATCTCATTGTTCATCAATGCGGTGATCGTTTTTTCGAAATCCTGAGATTCCGGATCGCCGGTCAGCGAAGAAAGCAGCAAATCGATGTCAACCCAGCGCCCGTTCAGGAAACAGGCTGTTTTCAACTGATCGATTTTAGCGCCGCCCGGGCTGACGGAAATATAGACCAGCACCGGAATGACCCGGCCCGGCTTGGTCATCATCCGGATGCTCAGACCATCCTGACCGGCGCCGCCCATATCATTGATGAAGAAGGTGGAAAGGGTTTTCCGGATCCACACGCTCATTTCCTGAGTCATGGCCTGCTGCCTGTCTTTCTCTTCCTGTGATACCTGTGATTCCTGCTTCGGCTTTTCCTCGGCCGCTTCGATCATGGCCTGGATCAGAAGCTGCATAAAGTCAGGTTTGGTTTCATTCGACGTGGGTGTGGGAGTCGGTTCCGGCTTTTGTCCAAACATCCGGAGCATCTCCGGATAGCTGTCGAGATTGCCGGTTTTGAAATCCTCGATGATGGTTTTGATTGTTTCGAACATCTTGCCCAGATCAAAGTTGTAGATCTGGAGAAGCCATTTTCCGTTGTCGTAAATCCCGGTGTCCGGCAGCTGCAGAACCAGAAGCGCCCGATCCGCGTCGATGGGATCCGGGATGCCGGTCTCGCCCAGCCTGGTGGCGTCGATCGCCGCGTTCAACACATTCTGATAGCTGTCCAGCCCGGAGATCTTCAGCACCCAGGGCAGCAGCGCCTTCAGCTGGGGATAGTCGGAACCGGGCACCATGGCGCAGTCTACCGCGAACCAGAAACTCCGTGCCTCCTCCAGGGACATACCGCCGTCTGTACACAGCAGATAGGCTATATGGTTCAGCAGGGAGGAGTTGCCGTGGACGCCGCCGTGATCGTTTGTATCGGTCGGTTCCTTGACCTGCACCTGATAATAGATGTCCCAGACGCGATCCGGCTGGTTGTAAAGGTTCGGATCGCTCATGCTGCGGATCGCCGATCCGCTGTTCTCGGCAATCAGCCAGGTGGTATCCTTCGTGGCGCCCGCCATCATTTCGCAGAGGTTGCCCATGATATCGCTCATGGCTTCGTTGATGGCGCCGAAATCGTTGCGGTAGGCGTTATAGGTCATCACCGTTCCGGTCACGCCATGAGTGAACTCGTGGGCGATGACGTCCAGACACTGGGCAAAATTATTGATGGAGCTGGAAAGGAAGGTCTGCCAGCCGTAGAATTTGCCCGCGTAGGCCGCGTTGTTGACGGGATTATGATCCTGATCGCAGAATCCCTTCAGGATGATGATCGGGGTGTCTTCGCCGTCCGGCCCGTTCCAGCCGATGGCTTTGTAGAAATCCCGGGCCTGACAGTACTGATACAGGGAAAGGAGGCTTGTCTGATCCCATTCCAGATTGTCCGGGCTGTATTCGAGCACCACATGACCTTCGTTGTAGAGGAATTCCCAGCAGTCCGCCACGACGATTTTGTGTTCGATATTGCCCAGGTAATACATGCCCGTACGGGTGTCGCGCATCAGAGTGATGGAGATTTCATGCTCGGTGCCGTCGGAGAAATCCACATAGCCCGTATACTCCGCGGGTTCCATGAATTCAAACACATAGTTGGCATCATAGCCCGCCGCGCCGGCGATGTCGCCCGGGATGATCGTGGGCAGGCTGTAGAGATATTCGCCGTTCATGGTCACATAGTGGGCCAGGTAGGGAAGATCCGCAGCAGCGACGCTGGCGGAGGGATTGGTGGTGTACACGCTCCAGACATAACGGGACCGGTAATCATCCGCGTTCACGTCGAACGTCCGGCTTTCCGGCAGGACGGTTTTGCGGGTCATGCCGCTGACCAGCAGCGGTTCTCCGTTTCCGGCTTCCTTTTCGTGGGCCAGCACCAGCTCTTCCGCCTGCTGCGCGGTGATATCCGGGGTATTATTCTTTTCGGCATCTTCCGGGCCGGGCACCACGCTGGCCGTGAATCCAAGCATGACGCCGTCCTTGTCCGTGATGACTTTGGCCGCGCCGCCCTGCACCAGGATGTCGTCCAGCACCTGCTGGTAGACATAGTAGATATTGCCGGCCGTATCGTTCAGCACCCGCCAGGGTTCGAACCGGGTGTGTTCGTCCGCGCCGATCAGGGTTTCCATGGCGTGGATGACTGCCTCGGCATCTTCGGCGGTTTTCACAGGCTGATCCGTGCAGGTTCCGCCTACGAAGGTCACCTTGCCTTCGGATTCATGAATTGTCACGCTGCCGCCGTTCAGGGCCAGCAGATCCTCCCGGGTCAGCTGAGAGCTGTCCTTCGCTGGGGCGGCTTCTCCCAGGGCGCCGATCGTGCTCAAGAGCATCATCAGAGCCAGAAGAATGGCTAATATGCGCTTTTGCATGTTCTGTCTCACTCCTTTATCTTGCTTCAAAAATGGCCTTTGATCCTGTGGATAGCATACCCAATTTCAATGGTTTTGTCAATGAAAAACGAAGGGTATGATTCACATGGGAATATCCGCCGATATAATAGAAACGGTTCTGTTACCAATGATGATGGATGACTCAGTAGTTGATCGTGTAGATATTCAGGATCATCCAGGGATCGACGGTATCGCTCGTAAGGTCGTTCCAGCTCTTCAGATCCTTGACGGTGCACATGTAGCGCTGAGCGATGCCCCTGAGAGTGTCGCCGGCCTGAACATGATAGGTGATCCACTCCTTCGGCTTTTCGTCTCCGCCGCTGATTTTCGCCATGGTATCCAGATCCAGTTCCTGCATTTTGAATTCACTCATGATGTTTTTTCCTCCTTTGGATGGTGATGATACCGGGTTCAAAAGGTTATACGTATCAGCGGGGCGGGATGGCAGTTTGTTTGAGATGAAAGTTGATTTAAATCCGTGCTTGTATCCGTGACAGGATTCTGATACAATGAGAGCAGAAAAACGGCTTATGAAACGATGAAACAGCCCGGGGTGTTCGGGATCATTTGGAAAGCTTGCGAAACGGACGGGATCGGGGGAGGTGAAGGCCATGGCGCGGAAGAAGCTGAGCTTTACATCGCGATATGTGTTTTCCTTCGGCCTTCTGATGCTGCTGGCCAATACCCTGATCGGGATTGTGATTCTGGTTCAGTCCACTTCTTCCTTCAAATCGCTGATCAACAATAACATGCTGGACGTGGTGAAATCGGCCGCGGGGCTTCTGGACGGGGATGCCCTGGGAGCCCTGACCGAAGCGGACGTGGACGGGCCGGTTTTCCGGGACATTGAAGACCGACTGTCCGTGTTCCAGCATCATGTGGATATTCAGTTCATCTACGCGGTGAAACAGGTGGGGGAGAATCAGTTTGTCTTTACTGTGGATCCGGATCCTGTGGATCCCGGCGTCTTCGGGGAGGAGATTGTGGTTACGGAAGCCCTGGTGAAGGCCGGAAACGGAGAGGCGGCCGTGGACAGCGTTACCATGGAGGACCGCTGGGGAAATTTCTACAGCGCATATTGCCCCGTCTTTGATTCGGCGGGGAAGGTGGCCGGGATTGTGGGAATTGACTTTGACGCTGGCTGGTACGAGGCGACGCTTCGGCGGCACACGATTTCCATTGCCGTGATCACCTGCCTGTCCGTGCTGATCGGCGGCTCGCTGGTTTTTGGCATTACGCATAATGTCCGGAAGCGCTTCCGCATCCTGGAAACGCAGCTGTCCGCCCTGTCGGACGGGATGGATCAGCTGATTGCAGAGACAGGCGGGGCCGCTTTCCTCACAAACAAAAAAACCGACGGGAACGCTCCGGATCCCCGGGCCGCGGAGGGGACGGATGATGAAATCGAAAAGCTGTCCATGAAGATTCAGTCCATGCAGAAGGATCTGAATGTCTATGAACGGTTGCAGAAGGATCAGTATTATACCGACGCGGTCACCGGTCTTCCCAATATCAATTTCGTCCGGCAGTTTGCCGACGAGCGGGTGAACCTGCTGCGGGCATCCCACGCGGAGCCTGCCGTGGTTTATTTCGATATCCGCGATATGGTCTCCTATAACACGGAATACGGGTATTCCAGAGGGGACGAGCTGCTGCGGCTGACCGCGAAAACGATTCGCGAAGCCTTCCCGGATGCCATGACGTGCCGCGGTGAAGGGGATCATTTCATCGTGATCAGGGGCTTTGAGGACGCCGTGGAGGAAAAGGCGAAGCAGATCAACGAAACGGTCCGGAAGGAAGCATACGGCCATTCGACGGGCATCCAGTGCGCCGTGGTTCAGATCGCGGACGGGATGACGGCGGCGGAAGCGCTGCAGCGGGCCCGAAGCGTTCTGAAAAGGATCGGGGATAACCTGAACGTGGTCTGCCGTTTCTATTCGGAAGAGGAAGACAGCGAATATCAGATGAACCAGATGATCGTGCAGAGCTTTGACGAAGCCATGCGACTCGGCCGGATCAAGGTGTATTATCAGCGAATCGTGGAAACCGGCAGCCAGCAGGTGGCCCGCATGGAGGCGCTGGCCCGCTGGGTGGATCCGGAAAGAGGCTTTATCTCCCCCGGGCAGTTTATTCCCGTCCTTTCCCGGTATCATCTGCTGCACAAGCTGGATCTGTATATGGTGGAACAGATCTGCCGGGAGTATCCCCTTCGGGAGAAGGGTGGCCTGGCAGGGATTCCGGTCTCCATCAATTTCTCCGCCCGGGATTTTGATTATACCAACGTCGCAGAGGCCCTGAACCGGACGCTGGAGCGCTACGGCGTGCCCCGGAGCGCCGTGATCGTGGAGATTACGGAACAGGATCTCGCCCAGGCCACAGACGCCTTCATCGGGCAGATGCGCCGGATTCACGAAAACGGATATCGGCTGTGGCTGGATGATTTCGGGTCGGGATATTCCTCCCTGAGCGCGCTGGGGCAGTATCATATCGACCGGATCAAATTCGACATGGAGCTGATCCGGCATCTGGACGACCATAACGGTGTCAACCGGATTATTATGGAATCCGTTACGGCCATGTGCCGCCGCATGGGGGTGCACACCCTGGCCGAGGGCGTGGAAAACGAGGAACAGGTTCAGTTCCTGCGGGAGATCGGCTGCGAAATGATTCAGGGATTCTACTTCTTCCGGCCGGAGCCGCTGGAGAAGATCGTAAACGGCGCGGGGGAATAATACCCCCGCGTTTTTCAGTTCAGGCACATCAAGAAAAAATGTTCCGAAACCCTCTTGACAGAACCTGAGTTCCGCTGTATGATTGAAATGAACCTGGGTTCCGGATGTATATTTCCGGAAAAAACTTTCCGGACACAGAATTCCGGAAACCGTGATCGCTGCCATGGGATGCGGGGATGCGGGGATGACGAAAGGGGGGAGGAGCATGGGCGCTTTTATCGCCATTGACATGAAAAGCTTTTACGCCTCTGTGGAATGTGTCAGCCGCGGGCTGGATCCGCTGAAGGCCGATTTGCTGGTGGCGGATGAAAGACGGACGGACAAGACGATCTGCCTGGCCGTGTCTCCCGCGCTGAAGGCGAAGGGTGTTCCGGGCCGGCCCAGGCTGTTCGAGGCCAGACGGGCGATTTCCGACTGGGAGGCCAGGAATCGCCGGAAGCTGAGCTGGGTGATCGCGCCGCCCCGGATGGCGGAATACGAGCGGGTTTCGGCTCAGATTTATTCCGTCATTCTGAAATATGTCGCGCCGGAAGATGCTCATATTTACAGCATCGACGAATCCTTCATCGACTGCGAGCCTTATCTGCATCTGTATCGGGCGGAGGCGGAAAAGCAGCATCAGGAGCCGGCGCGCCTGATGGCCATGGAGATTGTGCGGGATATTCTGAAGACCACCGGGATCACCGCCACCGTCGGGATCGGGACGAATCTGTATCTGGCCAAGGTATGCATGGACACGGTGGCGAAGAAGATGCCGGCGGACAGGGACGGCGTCAGAATCGCGGAGCTGAATGAGAAGAGCTACTGCTATCTCCTGTGGGATCACCGGCCCCTGACGGATTTCTGGATGATCGGGCCGGGAAAGGCCCGGCGGCTGGAGAAGGCGATGCTTTTCACCATGGGGGACGTCGCCCGGAAGAGCCAGTATGACGAGGAATGGTTTTACAAAGAGTTTGGGATCGACGGCGAGATTCTGATCGATCACGCCTGGGGGCGTGAGCCCGTGACCATGCGGGATATCAAAACGTATCATACGGACAGCCACTCCCTGTCCAATGGGCAGGTGCTTCCGCGGCCCTATGAATATGAAGAGGCCAGGATTGTGTTTTCCGAGATGATCGACGTGCTGTGCGCGGAGATGTTTCAGAAACAGGTGCTTTCATCCACATTCACCTGGTGGGCTTCCTACGACTGGAAAAGCCTGGAGGTGAATCCCCTGTACGCGGGGCCGGTATGCATGGATTTCTATGGGCGGCTCCATCCGCGGCATCATAACGGGACGGTGAGAACGCGGGAGCAGACCAACAGCCCAGAAACGGTTCGGGAGGCCATGCTGTCCTCCTTCGATCGGAACACGAATCATCAGCTGCTGTTTCGCAGGCTGGGGGTTTGCGCGAATCAGGTGACGGCGGACGACGGAGTTTATCAGATCGATTTGTTCACGGATTATGACGCCCTGGAGCGGGAGCGAAAGATCCGCAGCGCCATGGCGGAGGTGCATCTGAAGTATGGCGCCAACGCCCTTTTCACCGCGAAAAATCTGCAGGAAGGCGCCACCAGTCTGGAACGGAATACGCAGATCGGGGGACACAGGGCGTAGGGAAGCACGGAAGGAAGAAAGACAGGGCGCTGGAGACGCGCGGGAGGAAGAAAGATGATCGGTGAAATGGTGATGCCCGATGGCTTTGGGTATGCGGATGTGCTTCGGGGAGGACCGCCGACGCACGGGGCATCCGACCCTTTCCGGCTGCGACATCCCGCCATGGAAAAAGGGCGCCGGGCGAAGATTTTCGCGCCCTTTGACGCCCTGACGGGATTTGATGAGCGGATTTCCGCCCAGGAGACGGAATATGAATTCAGACAGGAACTGAGCGAGGAACGGGAGGAGGAGCTGGAAAGGCGGATGTGCATCCTGCACCGGCTGACCCTGAACGGCAGGCTGGCGCGGGAGAACGCCGTGCCGGTGACCGTCACCTGGTTCCTTCCCTGTCAGGATCGGAATCATCCCGCCTTCGGCCAGCGGGGGAAGTATGTGACGCGCTCCGGGGTTTGCGGGGGCATTCGCGAAGGCCGGATGCTGGTGGACGGCGTTAAAATCCCGCTGCGGGACATCTCCGACATCACCACCTCCCGAACGGAAGACGGCCGGAATCTTTTCGAGCCCTGGGAATGAGCCGCGGAGGCGGCGGGTTGGGCACATGTGAATCGTCAAAGTTATTGAGCTCCGGGCGTGAGCAGCGGTCAGCTGATGATGGCTGTTTGCTCCGCGGATTCGCGGCCCTCCAGGAACCAGTCCAGCACGTCTGGAATCTCCCGATCCCAGAAGTTCCAGTCATGAATGCCGGGGCTTTCCCGATAGATCAGGTCCGCTTTTTCGGCCAGAAGGCGATCCCGGACGCTCAGGTTCAGCTGATAGAGGAAATCCTCCGTGCCGCAGGCCTGATACAGTTTGGGAACACAGCCCTTTTCCACGCAGGCGTGATACTGGGCAAAGAGATCGCTGTGGCTGCCGGCGATGGCGTCCGGGTTGCCGAAAATGGCAGTCCAGTTGAAGGGCCCGGACTGGGGATTGTCCTTCATGCCCTGATACAGGGTGACCAGATCCAGCGCGCCGGACAGGCTGGCTGCCTTGCTGTAGCGTTCCGGGGCGGCCAGCGCCAGATGCCAGGCCCCGTATCCGCCCATGGACAGGCCGCCGATAAAGGTGTCCTCCCGGCGGGACGAGACGGGGAACAGGGCGCAGATATAGGCGGGAAGCTCCCGGGTGAAGAAGGTTTCATAGGCAGGGCCGAAAGCCATGTCCTGATAGAAGCTGTTGCCGGCGGAACAGGTGACCACCGCGATGCGGCGGTTCTGGGCATAGCGATCCACGTTGGAATAGCGGATCCAGGAGTCATAATCGCCGAACATGCCGTGCAGCAGGTAGGCGACGGGCAGCCCCCTGTCGTATCCGTAATCCCGGGACAGGGAATCATAGGAGACGGGTTCACCGCTGGAGGGCGTGGGAAGGCAGACGTTGAAAACGATGTTGCTGCCCAGCGCGTGGCTGAACAGGTGGCAGGTGAGAAAAGCCATGGGGAAGACCTCCTTTTTAAAAAACAGGCGCCGGGGGAAAACCCCCGGCACCTGTCCGGATCGTTTATCCTTTGATTCCGGTGGTGGCGATCCCTTCCACCAGGGACTTCTGGAAAATCAGGAAGATGATGGTGGCAGGGATGATGGACAGCGTGGACATGGCCAGGGTAGACCCGATATCCGACCCGGAGGACGGATCGCTGAACAGCTGCAGGGCCAGGGACACCGGGCGCATGTTGGCGCGGTTGACATACAGGAGGGCGGAGAGATAATCATCCCAGCGCCAGATGAAGGAGAAGATGGCGGAGGTGACCAGGGCGGGCACGATCAGCGGCAGAATAATCCGGAAATACGTGCCGTAGTAGGAACATCCGTCGATCTTCGCGGATTCATCCAGGTCCTTGGGGATGCCGCCGATGAAGTTCATGATCAGGTACACAAAGAAGCCCTGAATCGCGAAGAAATAGGGGAGAATCATGGGATAATAGGTGCCGACCCAGTTCAGATGGCGATACCACATGAACTGCGGAATCATCAGGATCTGGGCGGGCAGCATCATCGTGGACAGCACCAGCGTGAAGATGAGCTTCTTTCCCCGGAAATGCAGCCGCTGCAGGGCATAGGCCACAAAGGAGGAAGAGATCAGGGTGCCGAAGGTGGCTGTGA
>CADBLV010000393.1 GCA_902795555.1 uncultured Eubacteriales bacterium
ACCCTGAATCAGGATGTGGAAGATGCTCAGGTGCAGTACATCGCCGGCAAGATTGACAAGGCGGGTCTGGACGCGGCCTATGCCAACTGGCATGCTCAGGGCGGCGACGATATCCTGGCTGAATATCAGGCGATCTACGACGCTCAGAAGTAATCCTGCCCAACCCATTCCAAACAAGGATCCCCGGGGCTGCCGCCGTGTTTCCGGCGGCAGCCCCTTCCATGATTTCCGATTCGGAGGTTCTCATGAACAAAATCTACTGCTGCTATCCCGGCGGGAAGCACAAAGCCCTGACCATGAGCTATGATGACGGCCAGATTCACGATCGAAAGCTCGTGGAAATTTTCAACCGTTACGGCATCAAAGGCACCTTTCACCTGAACAGCGGCCTTTTCGGGGATTCCCGGCGCATTGATCCCGATGAAATTCCGATTCTGTATCAGGGGCATGAGGTGGCCTGCCACACGGTCACCCATCCGACCATTGCCCGGTGCCCCCTGCCGGAGGTCGTGCAGGAGGTCATGGAAGACCGGATTTTTCTGGAGGCCAAAACCGGTTATCCCGTCCGCGGCCTGAGCTATCCCAACGGCTCCCTTTCTCCGGAAATCGAAGCCATGCTTCCTGCCTGCGGCATCCGTTATTCCCGGGTGGTGGGATCGTCCGATTCCTTCGCCCTTCCGGAAAACCCCTATCGTTGGATGGCCACCTGCCATCATAATCACCGCCTTCTGGAACTGGGCGATCAGTTTCTGGGCCTTTTCAAAAGGCAGTATCTTTATCTGATGTATGTCTGGGGCCACAGCTATGAGTTCCATGACATGGATAACTGGGATCTCATGGAATCCTTCTGCCGCCAGATGGGCGGAAAGGAGGACATCTGGTATTGCACGAATATTGAATTCATGGACTGTATGGATGATTTCAAACGCCTTCAGTTCGCGGCGGACAACCGCTTTGTGGTGAATCCGAATGCCCGGGATTGCTGGGTTGCGGTGAATGACACCCCCGTCCGCATTCCCGCCGGAGAAACCGTGATGCTGTCCTGAATCCGGATGGAATGACGCGGCGGTTCCGCCGCCCGTTCCCCATCCGTCATCAATCTCCAAAAAGAGGAGGAAGTCTCATGCTCGAATACAGGGATCCGGTCACCGGATATCAGATCCGTCGCTACACCGACGGCCCGGAACGAAATGCCAAGCTCTATTTCACCTGTGAAAACTTCTCCACCGACGATCGCTATTTTTTCTTTATGAAACAGCAGCTGGAAGGCCGGGAGGACGGCGGCTGCTATCGGGCGGACGTGGAAACGGGAAATCTGACCCGGGTCACGGATGAAAGCTATCGCGGCTTTGCGACCGATCGGGAGATGAACATCGGCTACACGGTCCGCAATGAAACCGAAGTCTTCGCCGTCGATCTGAATACCAATGAGCGCACGAAAATCGGCGATCTCCCGAAGGGCGGCCGGATCACCGGTCATCTCACTGCCGCGGATACCGGGCGCATCGCCTGCTCCTATCATCTGGCCAACAAGCTTTATGCGCTCGTGATCCTGGATCCCGGCCGGGAGGCGGAGGTGGTTTATCAGAGCGATTACCGCCTGGGGCACGCGCAGATCTGCCCCACCGATGAAAACCTGATCTTCTATATCCACGAAACGGAGGGGGACGCCTTCCAGAGAACCTGGATGTTCGATGTGAAGGAGCGCTATGTCCGCCCCTATTATGTGGAGCATCCTTCCGAATGGATCACCCATGAGGTCTGGAGCGCCGACGGAACGGAAATGGCGCTGATGAAGCTGTCCCCCGCGGGCTTTGTGGATGGAGAGAAAGGGGAGACCCATTCCGGAAATATCATCATCGCGGATAAGGACGGCCGTCATTTTGATGTGGCTGCCTCCTCTCTCCAGCTTCTCCATCCCTGCATCAGCCGGGATCACAAATGGCTCTGCGCCGATCGCATCAGCTATCTGGGAACCGAGGTCCAGGAGGGCGTCGTCCTCATCGAGCGTGCCACCGGCCGGGCAAAGTTCATCGCCTCGACAGGCTCCTGCAAAACCGGCGCGGATCATCAGCACCCCAGCTTCAACCGCCGCGGGGATATGATTCTCTTTTCCAATCCGGATGCGCAGGGAATCGCCCAGGTGTGCACCATCGATCTCAAACAGGTCTTCGCGTCCTGGAATGACTGACGCGGGAAACGGAGGATCATTTTCATGAATCAAATCTGGCTCCTGGGCGATTCGACCGTCACCGACGGCGATCCGCCTTTCCGCGGCTGGGGCTGGGCCCTGCCGAAGTTTGTCCGTGAAGGGGTTACGGTCCATAACCATGCCGTCTCCGGGGAAAGCACCCGCAGCTTCCGTGAAAAGGGCCTCTGGGAGCCGGTGGAGCGGGGGATGTCCGAAGGCGATCTCCTGATGATCCAGTTCGGCCATAATGATGAGAAGGATGACGAGCGGCATACCGATCCGTCCTCCTCCTTCCCGGAAAACCTGCTGGCCTATTGCCGCGCCGCCATTGAAAAGGGCGCTCACCCTGTGCTCATGACGCCGGTCAGCCGCCGTTTCTTTGTGGGCGGCGGATCCCTGCTCTATACGCACGGGGAATATCCTCAGGCGGTTCGCCGTCTGGCGGAAAGGGAAGGCATTCCCCTTTGCGATCTGAAGGCGGACAGCCGTGCGCTCTATCTTTCCCTCGGCGAAGAAAAAACGGCGGAGCTCTTTGTCCGCCTCGCCCCCGGGGAGCATCCGGATTTTCCGGACGGTCACGATGACAAAACCCATTTCAACGCCCATGGTGCGGAAGTGATCTGCGGCCTTGTTGCGGAAGAAATGCGGAAGATTCCCGTCTGCCGTCCCTTCCTCGTTCCGGCCGGCTGAGAAGGGTAACCAAACGAATGTGTTCCCGGAAGGGAAGAAGGAGATAAAACATGAACATTGGCATTCGTCTTCACGACACCGCTCCCGGCACGCTGGAGCAGCGCCTGGCTTTCGCCGCGGCCCAGGGATTCACCTGTGAACACCTGGCCCTGAGCAAAGCGGTCGATGGCTTTCAGATGGCGGAAGCGCCGACGCTCCTGACGCAGGCTCTGGCGGATCAGGTTTCCGAAGCGCATCGGAAAGCGGGCCTTTCCTGTGCCGTCCTGGGCTGCTATCTGAATCTGGCGGACCCGGATGAGGAGTCCCGTCAGAGGACGCAGGAGATCTATCGGGCCCATCTGCGTTTTGCGCCCATGATCGGCGCCGGCGTGGTGGGCACGGAAACCTATGCAAATCCCAAATCCCGTTTTGCCCGTCCTCCCCAGGAGGATGAGGATGCCTTCCGGCTCTTTCTTTCCAGCCTGAAAACGGTCATCCGCTTCGCGGAGGAAGCCGGCGCGGTCCTCGCGGTGGAACCGGTCTGGAGCCATATCATCTCCACTCCCGCCCGGGCGGAACGGATGCTGGAGGAGATCCATTCGGATCATCTGAAAATCATCCTGGACGCGGTGAATCTTCTCAGCCCGGCCGGCACAGCCCATGCGGATGAAATCATTGCCGAAGCCATCCGCCGTCTGGGAGATCAGGTGCGTGTGCTGCATATGAAGGATTACACGCTCTCTCCCGAGGGAACGGTGGAAGCTTCCGCCTGCGGAACCGGCGCCATGCGCTATGAGCGGCTGCTTTCCTTTGCCAGATCGGGAAATCTGCCGATGACCCTGGAAAACACCGTTCCCGAAAATGCGCAGGCTGCCCGCCTCCATCTGGAAGCGCTCGCCGCTTCTCTCTGACGGCCTGCGGGACAGGGCATGTTCAAAAAAACAAAAGAGGTGCAGCAGATCCATTGACAAGGGATTTTGCGCAGCGGTACAATACCCCGCGTAAAGGCAAGGGCGTCTTTCACAGTCATGCTTATGCATGGCATGAGGGTTCTCACGGAGGTGCGGCTTCGAAGAGGAGTGTCTTCCGGTGAGAACGAGATGAAGGGCGTCCTTCATTTTTGAACATGTCGAAGGAGGAAACAGCGATGTCTTATGTGGACGAGGTCATTGAACGCGTAGTGGAGAAGAATCCGGCCCAGCCCGAGTTTCATCAGGCCGTGAAGGAAGTGCTGAATTCCCTGCGCCCCGTGGTGGAAGCAAATGAGGAAAAGTTCCGGAAGGACGCTCTGCTCGACCGGATTGTGAATCCGGAGCGGCAGGTCATTTTCCGCGTGCCGTGGGTGGATGACAAGGGACAGGTACAGGTGAACACCGGCTACCGCGTACAGTTTAACAGCGCCATCGGGCCGTATAAGGGAGGCCTTCGTCTTCATCCGTCCGTGAACCTGGGCATCATCAAGTTCCTCGGCTTCGAGCAGGTGTTCAAAAACAGCCTGACCGGCCTGCCCATCGGCGGCGGCAAAGGCGGCTCCGATTTCGATCCCAAAGGCAAGTCCGATCGGGAAGTGATGGCCTTCTGCCAGAGCTTCGTGACCGAGCTGTTCAAGTATATCGGCGCGGATACGGATGTGCCCGC
>CADBLV010000394.1 GCA_902795555.1 uncultured Eubacteriales bacterium
AAGTGGATGTGGCTCGGCATTTACATTATCATCGCCGTCGTGATCTGCTTTTTCCTTCTGAAGCTTGAGAAGAAAGTCACCCGGAAACTGCTGGCCAAATACGACGGGATCAACGCCCGCTATACGGAGCGGCTTATCCGGTTCATCATTATCTTCATCGCCGCCATGGCTGTGATCATGTCCAGCGACCTCACCCGGAATTTCGGTACCTCCCTTTTCCAGGGGACTGCCGTTCTGGCCGCCATCGCGGGCTTCGCGGCTAAGCCTGTGCTGTCGGACATGCTGTGCGGATTCATGCTCAGCTCCACCAAGCCCTTCAACATCGGAGACCGGATTGAGCTGGACGACGGAACCGCCGGCATCGTGAAGGACATCACGATTCGCCACGTGGTTCTTCAGGGAATCGACACCCTGAAAATCATCATTCCCAACAGCGAGATGAACAGCAGGCGGATCACGAACCTGAGCCATCAGACCAAAACCCGCAGCATTCATTTCCGCTTCCAGGTGGGTCTGGATTCCGACGTGGATCTGGCCAAGAAAGTGATTCAGGATGCGATCCGGGAAAGCCCCTGCACCGTGCCCCGGCAGGATCAGGAGTATTCACCCGTGTATTTCCTCGGCTATACGAAGGACGGTCTGGAGATGGGAACGACCGTTTACTATGAGCCGACCCATCCCACCGAAGTCACCAAGGACGATGTCAACTGCCGGGTGAACCGGGCGCTGAACCGGGCAAAGATCGAAATCCCCTACAGCTATACCAACGTCATCATGAATCCCGAGCCGATGACCGGCGAAAAATGATCCCGGCCCGGTTCCGCCGGGATTCAAAAAACGCCTTGCCACCCGGGCGCGGATTTGATATAATACGAAAAGTGTCCCGAATTTTGTGAACGAACGGAGAGAGACTCATGAAGAAGAAAGCGTTTCTGGCCCTGCTGCTGACGGTGACGATGCTGCTCAGCGGCTGCGCGCTGATCAAGAAGGATGCGGCAGTAGACGCCAAGCGGGTGATCCTGAGCTACAACGGCAAAGACGTGACCAAAGCCGAAGTGCAGGCCCAGGTGGATTACGAGCTGCAGCAAACCGCCTATATGTACAGCATGTATTACGGGCAGAATAATTACGACACCACCGATCCGCAGGCCATTGCCGCCGCGCAGGAAGCCGCCGTTGAGGATATCAAGAAGGATCTGGTGCTGGAAGCCAAGGCCGAGGAGCTGAAGATCGCGGACAAGCTGACCGAAGAGGATCTGGCCGCCATTCAGGAAGACGCCAAAGCCGATTACGACTACTATCTGTCCTACGCCAAATCCGCGGTGGATCAGACGCTGGAAGGCGACGCGCTGGAAGAAGCCGCCAAAAAGTTCCTGGACGAGCGGGAAATGACCATGGAGGAGCTGGAGAAGGAAGCGAAGGAATCAAAGATCCTCGAGCTGCTCCGGGCCGAGATCATCAAGGACGTGGACGTGTCCGAGGATGAGATCAAAGCCGAGTATGACAGCAAAGTGGAATCCGCCAAAACCACCTATGGCGAGAATCCCGCTTCCTATGCCAACGCCGCCAACAGCAGCACGATTTACTACGCGCCTGCCGGCGTTCGCCGGGTGAAGCAGATCCTGATCAAGTTCAAGGCCGAGGATCAGACCGCTATCGACGAGGCGAATACCAAAGTGACCACCGCTACCTCGAAGGTGACCGCCGCCCAGCAGATTCTGGATGGGGCGGATTATTCCGATGATGAGAAAGCCCAGGCCCAGACGGATCTGGAAAAGGCCCAGGCGGAACTGGAAGCCGCAAACAAGGAAGTGGCCGAGCTGACGGACAAAGCCTACGCCAATATCGACGAAGCCGCGGACGAGGTGCTCAAGCAGCTGGCGGACGGCGCCGACTGGGATACCCTGATGGCAGAGAAAACCGAAGATCCCGGCATGAAGACGGGCCGGGACACCGCCGTGACCGGCTATGCCGTGGCGGAAGGCATGACGTCCTTTGATTCCGCGTTTGTTACCGCCGCCATGAACCTGAAGGCCATCGGCGATGTGTCGGAAAAAACACGGGGAGCCAGCGGCGGATACTATATCATCAAATATGTCGCCGATCAGGCGGAAGGCCCCATCGATTATGATTCCGTGAAGGACACCCTGAAGTCCAGCCTGCTGTCCTCCAAACAGACCAGCCATTACAACACGACCGTCGATGAGTGGATCGCGGCGGCGGACATCAAGGCGGATATGAACGCCCTGAAGGACTGATCCCGACGCCTCAGAGCGGGATCTGAACACCCGAAGGCTGTTTCCGGAATTTCAGGGGGATGCCGCGTTCGGCATCCCCTTTTTTGACAGGAGGTATCTATGCCTGTTCCCTCCGCGCTCTTTAAAGCCAAGGCCCGGGAAGTTCTTCGGGGCCGATGGCAAACAGCCCTGCTGATCGCCCTGGCGGTGAATCTGCCCAGCCTGCTGGTGCAGGGGATTTCTGCTTTCTCCGGCACAGACCTGATCGCCCGGCTGGAAAGCCTGGTGATCACGATTTCCCGGGACGGAATGCTGACACAGCAGGCGCTGGTCGGTGGCATTCAGGAAATCTTCAGTGATTCCGGGGTGCTGATTTCCCTGGGTTTCACCTTCCTGGCCTGGCTGATCACTCCCTGCCTTTCCCTGGGGATGATCCACTGGCTGCTCGGCCGCCTGCGAAAGAACGAGGGGGACGAAGGCTTCCCCACGGTGTTCAGCCGCCTGAACATTTCCCACAAGGCCATGGGGCTTTTGCTGACAAAGGCACTGATGATCGGGCTGTGGATGCTGCCCGGGATGGTGTTGACGGGGCTGAGCGTGCTGCCGCTGCGAAACGCGGGACCAACCAACGCCGAAATCCTGTCCGCCATGAACACCTCCATGATCCTGGTTTACGGCGGCCTCGCCGTGATGGCCGTGCCGGGAATCATGGCAGCGCTTCGGCTGGCGATGGCAGACATCCTGCTGTCCGATCATCCCGAAAAAGGAGTGTTCGCCTGCGTCCGGGAGAGCAAGGCAATGATGAACAGGCGGAAAGGACAGCTGTTCTCCCTGGAGCTGAGCTTCATCTTCTGGTATCTGGCGGAGATGCTGGTATCCTCCCTGCTGGCCGGCATGGGCAGCGGCATCCTCTCCCTGATGGTCCAGATGCTTGCCGGTCTGTTCCTGTCCGTGTATATCCAGGCTGCCGTCTGTGCCTTCTATGAAGCGGTGCGAAAGCTGCCCTCCCCCTCCGCCGACACGCCCACTCCCGGGCCGGAAGAGGAAGAAGCCCTGAACTGAACCTGCGCTGCATTCCTTTTGCTTTTTGCTTGTGTTTCCGGGCCGGAATCGGGTATAATGGCTCCGCGCCGAGCGGATTTCGCGCCGGAAGCTCATTGTGTGAATGAATGGAGGAATTCCCATGGCATCTCTGACCATCTCCCATCGCTGTCAGAACATCGCCCCGTCCCTGACTCTGCAGATCGATTCCCGCGCCAAGGAAATGGCCGCCTCCGGCATGGATGTGGTCGGCTTCGGCGCCGGCGAGCCGGATTTTCCCACCCCCGCCCACATCTGCGAAGCAGCCAAAGAGGCACTGGACAAGGGAATGACCCATTATACCGCCGTGCCAGGCACGATGCAGCTGCGCATGGCCATCACGAGGAAAATGGAGCGTGATCACGGGCTCACCTATTCCCCCCAGGAGATCATCGTGTCCAACGGGGCCAAGCACAGCCTGTTCAACGTCTTCCAGACGATTCTGGATCCCGGAGACGAAGTGCTGATTCCCACGCCCTGCTGGGTGTCCTATCCGGAGCTGGTGCGGATGGCCGGGGGTGTGCCGGTGTTCGTGCCGACGGACGAGTCCAACCGCTTCATCCCGAGCAACCGGGATATCGCCTCCCGGGTGACCCGGCGGACCAAGGCGATTATCATCACCTCTCCCTCGAACCCCAACGGATCCATCTGGTCCCGGGAGCAGCTGCAGTTCGTGGGCAATCTGGCCGTGACCCATCCCTTCTATATCGTCTCTGACGAGATCTATGAGAAGCTGATCTATGACGGCCGGAAGCACCTGTCCATCGCCCAGCTGGGAGAGCAGATCAAAGAGCAGACCTTCATCATCAACGGGCTGAGTAAAGCCTACGCGATGACCGGCTGGCGAATCGGATACTGCGCCGCCCCCCGCCGGGAAGTGGCCGCCATGAGCGCCTTCCAGTCTCAGGCCACCAGCAACGCCAATTCCATCGCCCAGTATGCCGCCACGGCAGCCCTGGACGGCGATCAGAGCTGCGTTGCGGAGATGGTGAAACAGTTTGAGGAGCGGCGGAATGTGATGGTGGAAGGCATCAACAGCATCAAGGGCCTCAGCTGCCTCAAGCCGGAAGGCGCCTTCTACGTGATGCTGAACATCAAGGAAATCATGGGCCGCAGATATAACGGACGAAAGATTGAGGATTCCATGGACTTTGCCGAGCTGCTGCTGGCAGAAAAGCAGGTCGCCGTGGTGCCCGGCGTCGCCTTTGAGGCGGAAGGCTTCTGCCGCATGTCCTACGCGATTTCCGCCGAGCGGATCCAGGAAGGGCTGAACCGGATCGAATCTTTCGTTGAATCGCTGAAATAAGGAGGAAACCCCTTTGCTGAAATATGATAACCAGACCAACCTTCTGATGCAGGCCAAGTATCACTACAGCCTCCAGGACGTGGAGGAGCCGAATCTTTATCGGGAGATCTATGACTACGAACATGTGCCGAAGGTCGCTTTCAACCTGCGCCATGTGCCCATGAACGTGCCGGACGAGATCTGGATCACCGACACGACCTTCCGGGACGGGCAGCAGTCCGTGAGCCCCTTCACGCCGGAACAGATTCTGCACCTGTTCAAACTCATGTCCCGGCTGGGCGGACCGAAGGGCATGGTGCGCCAGAGCGAATTTTTCCTCTACACGGAAAACGATCAGAAAGCGCTGCATCTGTGTCAGGACGCGGGGCTTCGCTTCCCGGAGATCACGACCTGGATTCGTGCCAACGAAAAGGATTTCGAGCTGGTGAAGCAGGCCAACGTGCAGGAAACCGGGGTGCTGGTGTCCTGCAGCGACTATCATATTTTCAACAAGATG
>CADBLV010000395.1 GCA_902795555.1 uncultured Eubacteriales bacterium
ACCGCCACAGGCGCCAGGGAGAATTTCTCTTCCGGGCCGTTCTTCGGCTTGCCCAGATGGCTGCAGAGGATCACTTTTCCTCCGTCCGCGATCAGCTTTTTGATCGTCGGCAGTGCGGCCACGATGCGCTTATCGTTGGTAATTTTTCCGTCCTTCATGGGAACGTTGAAGTCGCAGCGAACCAGAACCCGCTTTCCTTTGACCTGGATGTCGTCAACCGTCTTTTTTGCCATAATGAAACACTCCTTTACCCAATATAGATTGAATCATGGAAAACCCTTGTATTGCAAGGCCCCGCAAAGGGCCGGGCAATCGTCATCATCCGGGAATCTCCGCCGTCCGTTCCGCGGCGCCCTCATCCAAGAATCCCGCGCATCCGTCTCGCCGCTCCCTCGTCCGTCACGAGCAGCGCGTGCCGGGTGTGCCGCAAAACGGAAATGATACTTTCGGCCTTGGAAGATCCCGCCGCCACCGCGATCATCCGGCAGGTGGGTTTCAGCCTGGCCAGATCCACGCCCAGGCTGGCCGATTCCAGCAGGCACTGTCCCTCCAGATCATAATACGATCCGAAGCTCTCCCCCACGGCATGCTGATCCTTCAGCCGATGCTGAACTTCCCGCGTCAGCTTCCGGTCCCGCATAGCCTCCTGAGCCTTTCCGATGCCGTGCAGAATCACGTCCGCCCGCTCCAGCAGCTCCATGGCCTCGCTGACTTCCGGCAGCTTCAGCATCTCCTGCAGCGCCTGGGGATCAAGCCGGTCCGGCAGATGGATCAGCCGATAGTGGCCGCCCAGCTTCTCCGCGATTTCCTCCGCCAGGGTGTTGGCCTGCAGTTCCACGGTGCGCCCGAGGCCGCCCCGGGCCGGAACGACCATCACGTTCAGCGGCGACTGGGGCTGAATATTCCGGGCCACGGCAGCGATGCTCCGCCCCCCGGTCACGGCCAGGGTATTTCCGCTTTGCAGGAAGGATCGAAGCTTTCCCGCGCACAGGCGACCCACGTCATGCAGCACCTGCGGATCCTCGTCCGCGTCTCCGGGGGCAATCAGCACCCGTTCAGCCGGCAGTGCGGCGCAAAGCTCGCTTTCCATCTCTGTCAGCCCGCTCATCGCCCTGGAGAACGCTCTCGCCTCCTCCAGCACTTCCCCCGCCCTTTCGCTCAGGGACATGCCGGAAGCGTTCAGATCGATATATCCCAGATCCTTCAGCAGCGCCGCCGCGTTCCGAATCTCCCGCTCCGGCAGATTCAGCCGCAGCGCCAGCTGGCGCCTTCCCACGGGCTGCAGAACAGAAATCCGCTCCAGGATCAAAGCCCGGCGGGTCATTTCCTCCGTCAGATCGGGAGCCAGCTTCCGCATCATCGAAATCATGCCGGTGTCCATAGGCTCCCTCCTCTCCCCGTGTGGGACCGAAACCGACCCGCGGGTCAGACGCTGTCCCGAAAAATCTTATCACAAGGAGAAAGGGTTCGCAAGCGTTTTTTGCGCCTGTCCCGACGGTTTTTTGCTCAGCGTGATTCACGCGGAAAGCAAACGCTTCCCTTCAAAGGTTTTTCGCGCTGTTATACGCGCACAACCTCTGTTCCGGCCAGGGCCCGCTCGATCATCTCCTCGCCGTCCAGGCGGCGCTCCCCCTCCAGAATCTTTTCCATCTTCGGATGCGTGGCCGGATGGCGCGGCGTGAACACGGTGCAGCAATCCTCGTAGGGCAGATTGGAAATCTCCAGGGTGTCGATCTTCCGGGCAATCTCGATGATTTCGCTCTTGTCAAAGCCGATCAGGGGACGGAACACCGGCATCCCGACGGCCGCGTCCGTCGTTCCCAGGGCTTCCATGGTCTGGCTGGCCACCTGTCCGATGCTTTCCCCGGTAATCAGGGCCCCGCAGTTTTCCGCCCGCGCGATGCGCTCCGCGATGCGCATCATATATCGCCGCATGATCAGCGTCGTATATTCGTCCGGGCATTTTTCATGGATGGCCATCTGGATTTCGGTGAAGGGAACGATATACACCTTGATGCCGCAGCAGGAGAAGCTGAGCTTTCTCGCCAGATCCAACACCTTTTCCTTCGCCCGATCCGAGGTGTAGGGATAGCTGTGAAAATGCACCGCGCAGATCTGAACCCCGCGTTTGGCAATCATCCATCCGGCCACCGGACTGTCGATGCCGCCGCTGAGCAGCAACGCCGCGTTCCCGTTCGTCCCAACCGGCATCCCGCCGACGGCCGGCACCTCCCGCACATACAGATAGGCCATGTCGCGAATTTCGATATTCACGGGATAGTCCGGATCATGCACGTCGACTTTCAGGTTCGGGTTCGCCTGCAGGATCCGATATCCCACTTCCTCGTTGATGGCCGGAGAATTCATAAAGTAGCGCTTGTCGCTTCTCCGGGCAACCACCTTGAAGGTCCCCTTCAGGTCCCGGGTCATCCGGATCGCCTCGTCGCAGATAGCGTCAAAATCCTCCTTGGGCATTTCCACGGCCGGGCTCACGCTGTGAACGCCGAACACCTTCGTGACCCGTTCAATGCATGTTTCCAGATCGCTGAAGCCGCACACGAAAATGCGGCCGTCATGGACCCACACCTCCGCGCCCAGTCCCCGAACGGCATATCGGATTTTGCGAACCAGCGCCCGGATAAAATACGGCCTGTTCAGCCCTTTCAGAAAGATCTCCCCATATCGAACCAGCAGCAGTTCCCGCATCGTTTTCTCCTCCGTTATCGGTAAGCAAACATCTTTTTTCAGTAACCTCTCCGCCCTATCTGCGCGTATACTTTTTCAGCATTTCATAATGAAATCCGATCCGTTCCGCCGTATATCGGATCTCCTCCTCCGTGGTAAACGGGGAAAGGCTGAACCGCAGAGAGCAGTCGGCAATCTCCGGCCGCACGCCCATGGCTTTCAGCACCGGCGAAATCTTCTGTTTCCGGCTGGCGCAGGCGCTGCCCGCGGACACATAGATTCCGTCCCCTTCCAGGGCAAACAGCATCGTCTGGCTTCTGACCGGCGGAAAGGCGGCATTCAGAATATGAGGCGCGCATGCCTCTCCCGTCGGGGAATTGACCGTCAGCGTAGGAATCTTCTCCCGCAGCAGGGCCTCCAACGTTTCCCGAAGGCGCCGCATCCGTTCCGGCGCGGCCGGATCAAAGGTCCGGATGGCCTCTCCCAGGGCCAGAATCCCAAAGGTGTTTTCCGTTCCGGAGCGAAGGCCTTCCTCCTGTCCGCCGCCGTACATCCCCGGCTGAATGCGGCATTCTTTGCGAACGATCAGCGCGCCGGTGCCCTTCAGCCCGTGAATTTTGTGGCCGGACAGCGCATAGCTCTGCATTCCGATCCGGTTAAAACAGACGGGGGTTCGCAGAAATCCCTGCACGCCGTCCACATGCAGCCAGGCCCCGGGGCAGAGCCGGTTTCGCGCTTCCGCGATGCGGGAAAGGGGCTCCATGGCGCCGGTTTCGTTGTTCACCTGCATCACGGCGATCAGGGCCACCCGCTCGTCCATCATGCCTTCCAGATCGGAAAGGTCAACCGTCCCGCCCTCTCCCGCCGGAATCTCCGAAACCTCGTGCCCCATGGCCCGCAGGGCCTCGGCACAGGCGGAAACCGCCGGATGTTCAACCGAGGAAATCAACACCCTTCCGGGATTCCGGCGGCATTTCATGGCGCCCAGAAGTGCCAGGTTATCCGCCTCCGTTCCGCCGGAGGTGAAGATAACGCGCTGGCCCGTGGCCTCCGCGGCCTGCCGGATCTCCTCCCGAACGGCGTCCATCTCTTTCTGAATCGCCATCGCCGGCTGATATAAAGCGGATGGATTATACCATCCGCTTTCCATCGCGCGCTGCACCCGCTCGCAAACCGCATGGGAAGGCGCCGTGGTGGCGCTGTTGTCCAGATATGCCTTCATGGGCTCACTCCTGATAGACGCCGCGGGGCAGATATTGCTTGATATAATCCACCATCGCTTCGCTGGGCTCCAGAATGATCATCTTTTTTTCCGTGTCCTTGGTAAAGTAGAAGTAATACAGCTCCGCGTCCCGGTTCAGAAACCAGTTCATCCGTTTGATCCCCGGCATATTCAGATACCTCTGAAAGGAAGGAGAACTCACCTTTCCGAAGGCTTCGACGTTCCGCACATTCAGGCTGCCCAGGGATTTCCGCTTCTTGTTGTTATAAACCTCCGCGAAGTCCAGCGCGCCGTTGGTAAAGGTGTATTCATATTCGGTCAGCAGTCTGTCGTGAAAGAAATAGGTATAAGCCGCGATTCCACCCGTCACGGCGATAATCACCAGGCTCATCCAGTGAAAATTGGTGGTCAGGGTTCCCAGGGTCATGGCGGCCATCAGGGCTCCCCCGAAAATAATCACCCAGGAGAAATAGTACAGAATCCGGTTCAGCGTATTATTGCGCTTTGTGACGACTTCCTCCATAAAATGATCCATAGCCATGGCTTTCTTCCTCCTTTAATAGCTTCTGTCCAGCAGGCTTTCGGCCAGTTGCCGATAAATCGTGACATCTCCGGGCAGCCCGCTCAGAGCTTCCGTGGCCAGCCGCACCTGTTCCCGGGCGTCCTCCCGGGTCCGCTCAATCCCGTGCAGGGCCACCCAGGTCATCTTCTGCTGCTGGGCGTCCATGCCGGTTCGCTTGCCCATCAGCGCCGGATCCCCCGTCACGTCGAGCAGATCATCCGTCATCTGAAAGGCCAGCCCGTAGTGCAGCGCAAACCGGCTTCCGGCTTCAACGGCTTCCGTCCCCGCCCCGCCGAGAATCAGCCCACTCTCGACCGCCGCGGCAATCAGGTCCGCGGTTTTGTGGCTGTGAATATAGGTCACGGTCTCCTCGTCCGGGGTTTCCCCTTCCGAAAAAACATCGATCCACTGGCCGCCGATCATCCCGGTCACGCCCGCGTGCCGCATGATGCAGGCCATCGCCCGCGCTCCCCGAAGATCCGTCATCCCCGCTGCATGCACAGCCATCGTTTCCGCCGCGGAATTCAGCAGTCCGTCTCCGGCCAGAATCGCTCCCGCCTCCCCGAAAACCACGTGGTTTGTCGGAGCTCCCCGCCGCAGGTCGTCATTGTCCAGCGCGGGCAGGTCGTCGTGAATCAGGCTGTAGGTGTGAATCATCTCCAGTGCGCATGCAAAGGGAAGCGCGTCCTCCGCCCGTCCCCCGGCCATTTCGCATCCGGCAAGCAGCATCACGGGCCGCAGTCTTTTTCCCCCGGCCTCCAGGCTGTAAAGCATGGCCTCTTCCAGCCTTTCCGGAATCCGGCCCAGCGCCGCAACCGTCGGCCGCAGCGCCGCGTTCACCATCTCCCGGTATGCTTCGAATGTTTTCATCGGGCTTCCTCCATCGGAACCTCTTCCGGGCCGTCCACGCCGTCCCTGAGAACGGTCAGCCGTCTCGTCAGGTTTTTCAGCTCCGCGTCCAGCTGGTTCAGCTCCTTCATCCCGGCCTCATAGCTCCGCACAGAATCCTCCAGGGACATCCTGCCTTCCTCGATCTCGTGAATGATTTTCTGAACCGATTCCAGCCGTTCCTCAAAGCTCCTGTTTTCATTCTCCATCCGTTTCTCTCCTTCTGTCCGCCATAAGCCAGCCGTCGGCAAACCGGATTCGAAGCGTCTCTTCCCGCCGGGCTTCCGCCGCCGTCTTGATCATGCGCTCCCCCTCCGCGTACACCAGGGCATATCCCCTGTCCAGAACACGCAGCGGGTTCACCGCTTCCATGCGGTCCCGGGTGGCCCGCAGGCGGGTTGCCTCCTTCTCGATCCGCCGGAGGATGACGCCCGGAAAGGCTTCCCTGCTCTGCCGGAGGGAAAGGCTCAGCCGTTCCGTGCGAATCTCCGTCACGCGGGACAGCCGTTCTTTCAGGATGTTCACCCTCCCGCCGATCGCGGCCAGCCTCCGTTCCGGGCTCAGCGCGGACAGCCGCAGTTTCATCTCGCCCGTCCGCCTTTCCAGGCTGCGCATCGTCTCCGTTCCGGCCCGGAAAAGCTCCGTCCGTAATAGCCGGATGCGCCGCGAAAGCTCCTCTCTTTCCGGAAAAACGATCTCCGCCGCGTTGCTGGGCGTGGAAGCCCGCATGTCCGCGGCCAGGTCGCAGATGGTCAGATCCGTCTCATGGCCCACGCCGGAAACGATGGGAATCCGGCTTTCGGCCACAGCCCGGGCCACAATCTCCTCGTTGAAGCACCACAGATCCTCGACCGATCCCCCGCCGCGCCCGACGATCATCACGTCCGCGCCGGAGAGCCTGTTCGCCCGCCGGATGGCCGCGGCAATTTCCTCCGCGGCTCCTTTTCCCTGAACGGAGGTGGGAATCAGAACAATGGGAATCGAGGGGTTCCGCATCCGGGAAACATTGAGAATATCCTGAAGGGCCGCCCCGCTCTCCGAGGTAACCACAGCCACCTTCCGCGGAACCATGGGCAGGGGCTTCTTCCTCTGCGGGTCAAACAGCCCCTCTGAAAGCAGTTTCTGCTTCAGCGCCTCAAATCGCTGATAAAGATCCCCGAGGCCCGCGGCTCGCAGGCCCTGGGCATACAGCTGATAGGTGCCGGTCCGGGGGTAGGTGTCCACATATCCGGTCACGACCGCAAAGGCCCCGTCCTTAGGGCGAATCTCGCTCCGAAACGTGTTCTGCCGGAACATGACGCAGTTCACGCTGGCGTTTTCGTCTTTCAGAACGAAGTACCAGTGGCCCGAGGCGATGTGATGTTTAAATCCGCTGATCTCTCCGCGAACGCTCACGCACCGCAGCCTCAAATCTTTCCGGATCGCTTCCGTCACGGTCTGATTCAGCTCGGAAACGGTCATTTCAGCGTTCCCGTTCAAATTCCGCTCTTCCTTTCAGCCGCTTCGACCGTGTTGTCCAGCAGCATCGTGATGGTCATTTTCCCGACGCCCCCGGGCACCGGCGTAATCCATCCCGCGGTTTCCTTCACCCGGTCAAAGTCTACGTCCCCGCAAACCTTTCCGTCCACGCGGTTAATCCCGACGTCGATCACAACAGCCCCGGGTTTCACCATCTCCGCCGTCACAAATCCGGCCTTCCCGACCGCGGCCACAAGGATGTCCGCCCGTCGGGTGATGTCTTTCAGATCCGCGGTCCGGCTGTGGCAGATCGTGACCGTGCAGTTCTCCCGCA
>CADBLV010000396.1 GCA_902795555.1 uncultured Eubacteriales bacterium
CAGTACGATCCTTGAACTGGCTGAAGAACTGGCAAAACAGCAAGGGAAGAGAGCCATGCGTCTTGATGTGTTGGAATCCAACCTGCCAGCACAGCGCATGTACGAAAAATCCGGATATGTATACAGGGGAAAACAACGTTGGTATGCTGAAAACACTGGATGGACGAATTTTCTGCTGTATGAAAAATCCCTTATCCCTTGACTCTCCCCTAAACTACTGCTCCAGCCAGTCTTCGATTTGCAAACCGGGGACACGCTTAAACTCGCGTACGTTGTGCGTAATCAGTGTCAGGTTAAGAGCTCTGGCATGACCGGCAATCATGGTGTCCCGATCCCCGATTCGAGAACCGTTCAGTGAAAGAAACGCCATGATCTCTCCTGCGTGCGCTGCCGCGTGGGTATCAAAAGGCAGAATGTAGATTCCGGCGAGGACTTCCAGCAACGCTTCATCATTTCTGTGCATGTCTTTGCTGCGCCTTACGCCGTCAATCAGTTCCATATAGGTAACAGAACTGATACACAGCTCCCCGCCCAGGTATTTACGGAAGCGATTCCTGATCTCAGAACCCGGATGGCGAAGGACATACACGAGGATGTTGGTGTCCAGCATGACCATCAGAGGTCAACCTTCCCTGATTCAAAGAGATGGCCATCGGGTCTTGAAATAAGGGGATTCCGGAGTTTTTGCCATCCGGGATGGTTCTGCCGGCGGCAGGATTTTGGGAGATGGATGGAGAAAATAAATGGCAGATGTGAACCTGCGGCTCACAGGGAGGAGAAGCTTATGGATAAAGTGGAAGTATCCCGTGAAAAAACCATTATCAGGACCAGTTTGATCGGGATTATTGCCAATGTGTTTCTGGCCGGGTTCAAAGCGGTCATCGGCCTGATGACAAATTCTATTGCCATTGTTCTCGATGCGGTCAATAACATTTCCGATGCGGGCAGTTCCCTGATTACGATTATCGGAACAAAGCTGGCCGGACGGGAACCGGACAAGAAGCATCCCTTTGGCTATGGACGGATTGAATACCTGAGCGCCATGATTATTTCCGTCATCGTGCTGTATGCCGGGATCACTTCCTTTGTGGAATCCGTCAAGCAGATCATTCACCCGGAAACGCCGGACTATAATGCAGTTTCACTGATTATTGTCGCTGTGGCCGTGGTGGTTAAGATTCTGCTTGGACGTTATGTCAAAAGCGTTGGCGAAAAAGTCAATTCAGATTCCCTGATCAACTCCGGGGAAGACGCGATGCTGGACTCCATCATTTCAGCGTCTACACTGGTAGCGGCGGGAATCTTCCTGATCTTCCATGTGTCGCTGGAAGCCTGGCTCGGTGCGATTATTTCCCTGGTGATTATCAAATCCGGCGTTGAAATGCTCCGGGATACGATCTCCAAGATCCTGGGGGAACGGAATGATGCGAAACTTGCCAAAGACATCCGTGAAACAGTGATGAGTTTTCCGGATGTCCGGGGCGCTTACGATCTGGTGCTGAATAATTACGGTCCGGACACCTGGAACGGTTCCATTCACATCGAAGTGCCGGACACGTATTCAGCCGACCGGCTGGATCAGCTGATCCGTGAGATCACCATGAAAGTGCTTGCGGAGCACCATGTCATCCTGACGGCAATTGGGGTATACTCCGTCAACACAAAGGACGAAAACGTCATTCAGGCCCATCGAAAGGTTCAGGATATCGTTCTGTCCCATGAGCATGTAAAGCAGATGCACGGCTTCTACCTGCTGGAAGATCAGAAAACCATGCGTTTTGATGTTGTAATCAGCTTTGATGCTGCGGATCGAAAAGCTGTTTTCCGGGAAGTGACAGAGAGTGTGCAGAAGGCGTTCCCGGATTATGAACTTCAGGTGACCATGGATACGGACTTTGCGGAAGAATGAAATGGACGATATGTATGAATGAACTGGTTTATTATATTTTTGAAGGAGTGAGAAGCCTCATGAAAAAGATCATTCTGTTCGCAATTACTCTTTGTCTGTGCTTTGGCGTTTTCGGCGCGGCGTTTGCCGAAACCGAGGCAACGAAAGACCCCGGAGCTGAAGCTTCGGCAGCAGAGTTGACCGCGGAGGGACTTTACCGGGCCGGGAAGGAGGCTCGCGACGCGGAAGATTACGGAAAGGCGCTGGAGTACTACCAGGCAGCCGCGGATCTCGGGTATTCCGAAGCGATCAAGGAAATCGGCAATCTGTATTATTTCGGCCTGGGAGTGGAACCGGATGATGCGAAAGCCTTCGAATACTATCAGCGGGCCGCGGATCTCGGTAATTTCAACGCGGTCAACAATCTGGGCAACTGTTATCTGTATGGTCACGGCGTGGAGAAAAATGAAGAAGAGGCCGTAAAGTATTACAGGATGGCCGCGGAGCAGGGAATTGCGATCGCGCAGAATAATCTGGGCTATGTGTATTTGAACGGAATAGGCGTCAGCCGGGACGACGGCGAGGCTTTGAAGTATTACACCCTTGCCGCGGATCAGGGCTACTCTAAAGCCCAGTATATGCTTGGTTACTGCTATCAATACGGCCTGGGTGCGGAACAGGATTACGACAGGGCTTTCGGGTATTATCAGCTGGCGGCCGCGCAGGGAGATACGGATGCGCAGCATTCGCTGGGCCTTTGTTATCTGAGCGGTACCGGTGTGGAGCAGAACTCAGAAGAGGCGCTGAAGTATTTCCGGATGGCCGCGGAACAGGGAAATTCAAATGCTATGACCTCGCTGGGTTATTGCTACGCAGAGGGCATCGGCGTGAAAACAGATTATGCGGAGTCCATGAAATATTTTCTGCTTGCCGCCGAACAGGGCAGTGTGAGCGCATTGTTTAACATTGGATACGCTTACAGACACGGGGAAGGCGTTGAACAGGATTTCGGCAAAGCCCTGGAATACTACACTCTGGCGGCGGAACAGGGATATCCGGTCGCGATATTCTGTGTCGGCGACTGTTACTACCTGGGACTGGGTGTGGAGAAAGACATGGGCAAGGCTGCGGAATGGTATCAGAAAGCCCTTGACGCCGGATATGTTCCGGATGAGGAAGATCAGAAACATTTGGAAGACGCGATGGAAAAACAGAAGAACTAAAACACATTCACATTTACTGTCTTGTCGGGTGACTGAGAAACGTTCAAACAGGGGGCGTTTGCCATGAACAGGAAAACCATTATGTCGATGCCGGTTGCCTGCTTCTGGTCGGTCGTAGCAGCATGCATCCTGGGGATTGTGATCGGTTCTTTCCGGGACTTTGACATCAATGTCGCGCTGGCCAACAAAACGGAGCTGGGATCCTTCTTTGCCACCTATGGCTCTTACTTCTCCTATTGCCTGTATCCGGCGGCAGGAGCCTGCCTGTATACGGGACTGAGAAAGAAGGGCGACGGATATCGTCTGCTGGCCCGGACGCTGCTGATTCTTGGCTGGTTTATGGCGGTATACTATTCCAACAGTTATAACGGAAAAGCCGTCCGCGCGCTGTTCGGATATACAGCCGGGGAGTCCTCTGCGCTGCTGTCCGTGCTCAGCTGGCTGTTCTGGGCTGTTCTGTATGGATGGGTTCCGTTTGCGGTGATCCGGCTGGTTGACAACAGCAATCCGGATAAACTGATCGCGGTCGGCGCGGCGATTCTCATCGCGGGCATTGCCGCGGACAACGTGAACCTCTGGTTGAAACAGGTGGCTTCCCGTCCGCGGTACAAGTATCTGATAACGCTGGAAGATCCAAAGAGCGAATTCCGAAACTGGTGGCAGATGATACCAAACCTGGCCGGCAGCAACGATAACTTTAAGAGCTGGCCCAGCGGCAACATGACCATTGCAAGCATGATGTTCTCTCTGCCGATGCTGACCGACGTGATGAAAAAGCGCAGCGGCAGAAAGAACATGATTGCGTTTGCACTGGCCTGTGTGTTTGTCCTGATCTACGGCTATAACCGGATCCATATGACCAATCATTTCCTGTCGGATGTCTGCTTCGGGACGCTGATTACATACCTGATATATTCACTCATCAGCACAGCATTTCTGCGCGAACATAAAGCCTGGAAAGAAGGCATCTGATGCGGCTTTAAGAAAACCCTAAACGAGTTGCAAATCATTTGGTTCTGATCCCGTAAGAAGTCAAGTTTCCGGGTGTATGAAAAAGAGCCCGGCATTGCCGAGCTACGTGTCGCTTTTGCAGTCAGTATTCTCCCATCATCGGCATAAAGTGATTCCTTCCAACCCGGAAAGCTGTTCCAGGATAAAATCCAGATATTCCTTGCTTGATGCCATCTTCTGTCACCCCTCATGAAGTGTGTTGTACCATCACGTACAATGATTGCCCGGTTACAGGCTTGAGTCTTGGTAAAGGTTTCAAAACAGTTTGCACCGAATATCTCGATCGCTTTCAAGGTCTTCCGCCGCGATTCCTCATTTGCAGAGCAGATCCAGTTCTTTCTTTAACGCAGATTTCAGCTCTTCCAGTTTTTCCGCTGACGGAAGATACTGGTCGTCATTCATATCCGCCACCTGCCAGACAGGGCCGGGCTTCGGTGTATCGCCGTTTCGGCGCGGGAAGATATGCCAGTGCATGTGACGGCCTTTTCCGGCGCCGAGCAGTTCATAATTCACCTTGTCCGGATGGAAGGCCCGTTCAACCGCTTCCGCCGTGATGGACATATCCCGGAGAAATGATGCCCGAAAATCCGGGGCAAGCTGACTCAGCTCAGTCGCGTGTTCCTTACATAGCAACAGGGTGTATCCTTCAAACCGCTGATGATCACCGATCACCACATAGCCCGTTTCCAGTTCCCTGACAAAGTATGGGTTTAACCCATTCCGGGTCATCTCGATCCGTTCGCATACTCCGCAGTGTTCAGCAGGTTGTGGAAGGTTCCGACGATAGTATTTTGCCGGGAAAGTCTGACTGCCATCCAGCTTTTCAAAACTGGTATCCCGGACATATACCATTCCGAGCTTTTCCATCACACGGCGGCTTTTGCTGTTCTCTGCTGCAAAAATCCCGTCAATGGCCTCTACCGGGCGGTCTTTCCGGATCTCATTCAGCAGTGCGGTCAGGTATTCGCCGGTATATCCGTGTCCCCATTGATCTGCCCGAAGATTATATCCGATCTCCCAGGCATTCCTTTCCGGGTGGTAGTGCATGCCGCCGCTGCCGATCAGTTCGCCCGTGTTTTTCAGGCAGATTCCTTCGTCATAGTTATCAGGATCATCCACATCCCGGCTTTCCAGCCAGGTGCGCACATCCTCCACCCGATGGTACAGCGGATAGATCATATAGGTGTTTACGTTCGGATCACCGCACCAGCGAAATGCCGCTTCTGCGTCATCCGGAACAAGCGGGCGGATAATCAGCCGATCAGTTTCGAAGTTCACCTTCATAAGATTAATCCTCCATGGAAATAACATTCATAGATCAGTTTCCCCTGATAATGAATCGTTTCTTTCCCCTGAAACCAGTCAAAGTTTCCGTCAACATCACAATGGTAAGCGTAGTCGCCGTTTATATAATCTTGCGGACCACGATAAGGCTTGTCTTCCGGAACATGAAGCAGCGCTTCCTTCAGGAAATCGCCGCTGAAGTTAACTCCGATGACCCGTCCGACATAGTTCATACTCCAATACGGGATATCAGAGATCCAGAGCGCCTCCTCACCGGCAAATTTGTCACCGCCGAGATAGGTGTCGTAATACATATAATCCCCGTCTCTGTATATCAGGTCATGGGATTTTACCCGGGAAGAGGCAGTCTCAGCACCCTTTCCGGCATAGGTCGCCTGTTTTGCTTTGATCAAAAAACTGATAATCTGTTTATCCATCCTCTTGCGCCTCCTTTTGTCGGGCTCCCCGCCGAGCCTGCCATTTCATTCTTCAAAGAGTGATCCAGTATTTTTCCAGATCCACATTTTCATCCGGTTCATGAACAGTGGTTTCGTACACACCACCATTGTTCAGGATCGTCTTTTTACTGCCCTCGTTTCCTTTGATGCAGGTGATCAACACTTTGTCGATGCCCAGTTCCTTGCATACCGGGAGCGTCGCCTTCAGCATCTGGGTCGCATAACCCTTGCGTCTTTCGCTGGGGGCAACGGAATAGCCGATGTGGCCTCCATACTTTTTCAGAAAATCATTCAGTGTGTGTCGAATATCGATCATCCCGACGACCTTTCGGTCATCCTCCCGCACAAAGAGAAACTGCGAGGAAGAAACACGGCCTTTCGGAACGGTCAGAGGGTTCTTATGCTTGTCCAGATAATCAATCCAATCCTGTGTTCTCTCGAATTTTCGCAGATCGCCAGTGCCATCCATTGAATCACCGCAATCAAGGAATTCTTTTCGATAAGCCTGAATTTGCTGATCATATTCCAATGCTGGTTCTACCAGCTTCATTCTGCCGGCGTCTCCTGACAGATGTTTTATCGCCGTATCTATCTGCCTTGCAAGATCCGGATCATCCCGGACGGGTATGTCATTCGTGTTGAGCGAACGAATATAGTCCAAATTCTGATCAAAATGAACGTTCAGAAAATGAAACGCTGTTTTCGCAATGCTGATCGCAGGATCAGGAGAACCATCTCCGCCTCCGGTCAGTATGAGTATGCCTTTCTTCGGCTTCAATCTGTTCGGTGTTTTCAGGAAAAAACGGTTACTCCAAACGACATTCAGTCTGCTGATGATCGAAAAGAGAGGCGGTGTCACAAAGGACATATATAGCGGTGAAGCCAGGACCAGAACATCGTAGTCATCTTTCCACAGATTGTTCATCTTGTCATTGATGCTGCATCCTTCATTCTCCCAGCAGTACCTGCAGTCGTTGCACGGCTGAATGTTTGCCTCATAGGCATTCAGAACTTCGAATTCAGTATCACATGGGAAGCTTTTTTTCAATGCTTCCAGTACGTATGCCGTATCGCCGTGGGGACGGGGTGATCCGTTAAGAACCAATACTTTCATGCTGCATTCCTCCGTGCTTCCGGGAAAAAAGGCTCCCGGAATCCACCGATGACGTCTTTCGTCACCGTCTTCAGATCATACCATAAAAACCATCTGTCAGGCATCTCATTGAGCTTTCCATTTCATCAGATGATATTTCGTTTGATTATCCTCAAAACCCACAGATCGATATAAATGATAACCGTCTTCTGTGGCTTTAAGCTCAATAACATCAATATTCTGCTTTTTAGCGTCGATAATCATGGCATCCATGAGCATTCGTGCATATCCTCTGCGCCGGTAAGCCGGGCGGGTGTAAACATTCAGGACAGTGGCCGTTTTTCCATTTATGAATGAGGGACTCATGGGTTTCATAACGATCAACAGAAAAGCACAGGAAACAATGATGCCGTCCTCCCGGATGACATAAGCAAATAAGTCTTTATTCAGGTGTTCACGGAAATAGTCCGGTAGGTTATTCCGGATTGTTTCTGCGACACTGTGCTCAAGCGAACCATTATCTTCGATCAGATAATCCAGCCTGAGTTCCGTGAGGGCATCAACGTCGGCAAACCCTGCTTTTTCCTTACGCATCGTAATATTCTCCCTGTTTACTGCAAAATCATGCCAGCAACCTGCTCAATGGATAAACTGCTGGTCTCAATGGTGTTTTCCATTGAAGCAAAGCGCGGCAGTGACTTCAGACTGATATCAAGCCATTGATCCGTTCTCCATGCGCAGTTGTGATCATTCTTCCAACGTCTGATCAAGCTTTCCTTATCGCATACCAAAGTGACGCTTTTTACTTCTGCCTGCATGGCGGCGAGTCCATCCATAATGCTCTGGAGCACCCACAGATCGTCCATCAGCCAGACGAGAACGATCATTTTGCATTCAGAACAATGCTGATAGTTGCCGATCATGTGGAGAATGTTATCGACTGCCATGGTTTTCGTTTCGCGGTTTCCAACAAAAGGATGAAGATCCATGCACCAGTCGCCGTCTATAAAGGCGGTGCCTGGGTTCTTTTCAGCGATGAGTTTTCCGGTTACTGATTTCCCGACGCCCATTGGGCCGTTGATGATGATAACCTTCATATTCAGGGCACCTCCTTTGCCATCAGAATCACAAAATCTTCCGATGTCGTATCCCGTCACCGTCCTCAGATCATACCATAAAACCCGAAATAAAAAAAGCGGGGAAGCTAAGTTCTCGCAAGCTCTGCAGCTGCTTTGTAATGCGGCGTCAGATTGCAATGCCTGGCCGTAAGATTGCCTTCACCAATGCTTTGTGAGCTCATTCTGATCCGTTTTAAAACAATAATCCGATTAATTTTGCAATTTCAATCCGACAGATTTTGAAATAACTTAGAATTACCGCCATTCTTCAGATCAATACCGTCAAAAATAGACAAAATGGCGGTGTTGAATTGATTTTGGGCGGCATTTGTGGTACAATCCAGCTGAACAGCGGATCAATGGCGATGTCGAAAGCTGAAATGGAGCAAGAAAAGTGAGAACACTGAACTATAGAGAAAGCTGCTTTTGCGGAATATCTTGACAGCACGCAGCTGGACAGCAGGCAGATCTATTTCGTGAATCAGATTGTGGAATACATTGTTCATAACGGGATGATGAAGGACATGTCTGTGCTGCAGGATTCTCCGTTTACGGATCGGGGGAGCATCGTGGAGGTGTTTACTGATTTATCTGTTTGGGCGGGGATTCGCAAGGCCATTGATCGTGTGAATGCCAATGCCGGGGTCGCATAAATCGGGAAGATGGAGCAGGAGTGGATGTAAACTCATGAAGGAGGCGAGAAAATGATCAAGGTGGCTTTCTATGATGCGAAAGCTTATGACAGACCTTCATTCGAACACTATGGCGGGCTGCGG
>CADBLV010000397.1 GCA_902795555.1 uncultured Eubacteriales bacterium
GGAAGAATGGTCTGGGAAGGGATCCGAAAAACGGAGGAGGATATCACACCGGCGGTGGGCTTTGGGGCTTTGATGATTCAGGGAATTGCGACCTCCATCGATGCCCTGTCCGTGGGACTGACCATGACGGACAGCACCTGGCCGCAGGCCCTTGCGGAAGCGGGGATCATCGGTGTCGTGACCTTTGTGATCTGTATCCTCGGCTGCATCATCGGGCGGAAAGCCGGGAAGGTAATCAATGACAAGGCGACCATCCTCGGCGGGGTGATCCTGATCGGCATCGGGCTGAAAATTCTGATCACTGCCCTCGTCGGCTGACAGAGTTTCGTTTTTCTTTAGCAGGGATCACCGCGCATGAACCGCTTCATCATCTCGTTGGTCAGGCTCAGATCGGTGGGCTGGAGCACAATATCCTCCCGACGCACCCAGTCGGCATATTTCAGCTCGCCTGCATCCATGCGGATGCTGCCCGGCAGCGCGTCGCAGTAAAAGCCGGCCAGCAGATCCTGCGCCATGCCCCAGGGCTGGGACTTGTAATAGCGGATGTTCCGCACCTCCAGGCCGGTTTCCTCCATGACTTCCCGCGCTACCGTCTGCTCCAGGGTTTCGCCGATTTCCGCGAAGCCCGCCACCAGCGCATTGTGGGCAAAGCCTTTGCGATAACGGGTGATCAGCAGGCAATCGTCACGGATGACGCCCACGATGACGGCGGGATTGATCCGGGGATAGACGATGTTCCCGCAATCGGGACAAATCAGGGCCCGTTCCGTTTCATGGGGCAGCATACGGCCTGCGCACCGGCCGCAGAAACGGTTGTCCGCATACCAGCGCCACAGATGAAAGGCCGTGAAGGCGGCGAAAAGCTCCTTTCCCCCGTCCTGATCCCGAAGCTGACGGACGGACTGAAAATCGAAGCCGGGCAGGGAAGGGGCGGCGATTTCACGGGCGAGAAAGCAGCGGGTGTCATCCAGGGAAAAGAGATAGACGGCCGGATCGGCGGGCAGCTCCCGAAGGGTGGGAAAACGGATGCGTCCCCCTTCCGTACAGACATACAGCCGCCCCGAACCGTCAAACAGCAGCAGAACGTCTTCAGGCGCCGCCGTGCGGGCGGCATAGGCGATGCTCAGCATCGAGGGTGCGATATCCTGAATCATAAGATCCTCCCTGAACATGTTTTTCCGTCATACGGATCATTCGTGAAGAATCGCAGCGAACACCGGCCGACACGGCCGGAAGAAAAGAAGGAGGTCCATTTCATGGAACAGAAGGAAAAGAAGGCAGGCCGGCCCGGCCTGATCGCGCGCATCAGGGCATTGCTTTCCCGCAAGAAGCCGGAGGAATCTCCCCTGAATCAGGAAGAGGAGAAGCCGAACCGGATCAAAAAGACCTGTAAGGAATGCGGAAAAACCTTTACCGTGGATCCAACCTGGGAGCATATCCCGAACTACTGCAAGGAATGCCGGCAGCGCTTCTCCCGGGAAAAGGAAGAGAGGCAGCGGGCCGGAAAACCGCGGCAGATCAGACGAACCTGCCGGAACTGCGGAAAGGTTTTCACCTTCCCGAGCACCTTGCCCCATTATCCGAATTACTGCAGCAACTGCCGGAAATCCCATCAGGCATCCATGAAGGAGAAATACGGAAGACCTGTCCAACGCCAGAAGGAGAACTGACGGGGGAATGACCCGAGCTACGGCTGACCGGCGATCCAATAGAAAATCCCTGTCGGCGCGGCGCCGGTCGCTTCTTCCGTCAGAAGGCGCAACGCCTCATCCAGATCCACATCCGCCAGCACATCCGGGCCGGCGGTTTTTGCAATGATCAGCATGGCCGCGGTCTGCAGATGCGGAGCTTCCAGCAGCTCCTCCGAAAGAAGAATCACCCGTCCGTTTCGCACGGCGTCGACCCCGGAGAATCCGTCCCGATTCATCAGCGCCTCCAGCGCCTCCCGGGCTGCGCCGTCGGTGACAACGCCGCTTCCCAGCACGGTTCGATCGACTGCCTTGACGATGACACCGGGGTTTTTCCGGACGATCCATCCATCATCCACCCGCAGGTTTTTTTCCAGCAGGCGGGCGGACACGTCATAGGCGCCGGCCTCCAGAATCAGCCGGTGCTCCGGAGAGGTTTTATACACGGTCAGGTGATCCTGAGGGGTCTCCCAGTAGACATTCTGACGCTGACATTCAAACAGGGATCCCATCCGATCCTTCAGGAGGACGGTGTAATAGGTGAGAGCGGAGTCCGCTGCCTCCGCGTCTTCGGAAACCCCGAGGTTGTCCGATTCTTCGACCGCCAGCGTCTGCAGGGCGGTTTTTTCCGCCTCGCTGTCCAGAAGATGCGCCCGGAGATGCGATTCTTCCGCAGGAAGGCCGGCGCCTTCTCCCTCGCCCGGACTGCCCAGGGTGCGACCTGTTCCCGGAACGAGTTCCACGGCGGCGTTTTCATCATATTCCTTTCGCGATGCCTCCGGGTTTTCCCTTGTTTTTCCGCCGATTTCGGCGGCATTTTGAGGCTCTTCCGGATCCCCGGCTTCCTTCGGATCATCCTGCCCGGCATCTGTTTCCCGTTCTTCTGTTTCCTGATTTCCCGAATCGGAGGAGGACGTTTGCGGAGAAGGGGAATCCCTGTCCTCATTCCGGCCGGAAGTGCGGGTCCGGCAGGCGGACAGCGTCAGGAACAGCAGGAGCAGCATGAGAAGAGCGCATCCCTTTCTGAGCTTCATTCCCACAGGCACAACCTCCATTTCAGGCGGAGCCGGAGCTTCCAGTCCGCCCATTTCCACAGGGTTTCCTCCGTTTCCTTCAGGAGGGACATGGCCCGATGTCTGGCTTCTTCCGGAAGCGGATGGAAGCTGTAGACGGCTTCCTCATAATCCGCCGCACAGCGGGAAAAGCGGGACGCGTATCCCTCCGGCAGCGTGTCGGGCAGAGACTGGGGCCAGTCCCGATACAGCCGGTTTCCGCCGCCGTTTCCGGTGGCCTCCAGCCAGGAGATGATCCGCGTGAAGATGGCGCTCACCGCTTCGCTGATGTTCGAGGATTCAAAGACGCCGCGGAGAGCACGGGCCTTCCGCTTTTGGGCGTTGAGCCACAGGAAGGGCAGAAACGGCAGAATGACAAGGGCTGCTGTCAAAAGCAGCAGCAAAATGATTTTCAGCACGTCCACCCAATGAGGCGCGGAAATCTGCTGCTCTTCCCGGGTGATCAGCCGGAAGGATTTTTCCGGAGCGGCGTCCTGCTCGCCCTCTGTCAGAGAGCGGGTGTGTACATGCCTGGTTTCCGTTTCTTCCTCCGGAGATTCCCACAGGTCACGGGAGAGGGATTCCGCCATGCGGCTCAGGCGGTCGCGCACCTGCTCGGAGACGTTTTCCAGGGTCGTGTCCACGCCGGGAAAGACGAGCAGAATCAGCAGGGACACAGCCAGACAGGAGGCGACGAACACCGCCAATCCCCTGACGGAAACGGGACGGCGCATGAGGAGCGCGGCAAAGCCCGCGTAGAGGGGAACGCACAGCCAAAGGGGAAGGGCCAGCCCGAAATAGCAGAGGAAAAGCGTCAGCACCGCCATAATTCCCAGCACGAAAACCCGGCTGCGGAGCAGCAGGGCCAGGACGGCCAGGGAAGCCGCGAGCAGAATCAGCAGGCAGACGGCCGGAGCGGTCGACTGATCCGGAGACACGGAAAAATATTGATAAGCATAGTTGTTCCGGGCTTCACTGACGGCAAAGAGACGGTTGCACAGCGCCATCAGGCCGCGACGGGCTTCCGGCAGGAGAAACAGCAGAAGCAGGCAGATGACCATCAGCGCAGCAACGATCCACAGGGCCCGGAGGCGAAAGTGATCCCGGGGAAGAAATCTTTTTCGGGCTGCGTGGAGGACGTCCTGCAAAGTTGAGGAGACCGTCTCTTCCGTCGGCTGGCTGTTTTGTACTCGCTCCCGCTGAAGCGGATCGCGAACATCATGTTTCTCCGTCCCCCTGTCCGTTTCGCGGATCAGCAGCTCCCCCCGCTTCGCGGAGAGCTTCCAGTGAATCCGCTGAACGGGATCGCCGGGGAGATAGGGCCGCAGATCTCCAGGATCCTCCGTTTCCTCCGACTTGAAAACACGGACGGTCTGCGGATCAGGGGGGGATTCCTCCGCTTTCCGATCCGGGCTGAAGAAAAGGGAACGCAGAAAGGGAAAAAGCGGGAACAGCAGGGAAGCGATCAGGATGATTCGGGTTCCCGTGTTGTTCTCAAAGAAATACAGCATTCCGGCCATGATCAGCCAGAAGGCGTATCCGATCCATTGCTTCTTCATTCCGCGTCCTCAAAGTTTCTTTTCAGAATCAGCAGGCCGAATCAACCCGCTTTTTAATATGAGCCACCGCATCCTCCAGAATGGCAGAGGATCCCTGCGTCACGCCGGCCACATAGGTTTGGCAGAGATTCATGGGGATCAGTACACGATATGCCGCGCTGGAGGCAATCGCGTTGGCCATGGCCGGGGAGATTTCGCCCAGCATGGCGTCCGCCATGGCGATGCCGAAGGGGCCCACGATGATCTGCGCCTTTCGACAGGCCACGATGACAGCATTCTCACCGGTGGCCAGCTGATCGGCGCATCCGCTGTTCATCATATTCTGAGTCGCGATGCTGTTGGTGCCCACGGCGGTGATCACTGCTGCCGGGCAGGCCTTCCGGATCGCTTCCACCAGCTTTCGACCCAGCTTGCCTCCCTGTCCGTCGATCACGAGTATGTTCATTTCAGCTCTCCTCCGTCCTGTTTGTCCGAAACCTGAATTTTTCTCCGTCCCATTTGCTCCGGCCTCTGAACGCCTCGCAGCTGCCGTTCAGCGAAAGCCGCGGTGATCCGGTGTATCCGCCTTCCGCAGCAGCTCTGTCAGCCCCTGTGACGATCCGGCGTCTCCACCTTCCGCAGCAGCTCTGCCAGCACCTGCCGCGTATCCATCTCTCCGGCATCCTCCTTCAGCAGTATCCTGTGGGCACAGACATCCGCGAAAACCGCCTGCACATCCGCGCCGGTCACATAATCCCGGTCTTCGAAGCAGGCTTTCGCCTTGGCGGCCCGATCCAGGAACAGTGCGCCGCGGGGGCTGATGCCGATTTTGACTGCCGGATGCGTCCGGGAAGCCATGGTCAGGCGCGTGATGTAATCCAGAATGAGCTCCCGGGTCGTGACAGCCCGAACCTCCCGCTGCAAATCGGAAAGCGCTTCCCGGGACAGGACGCGGGAAACCGTTTCCAGCGGATCCCCATCCTGCCGGGCCCGCAGCATGGTCATCTGAGCCTCATAATCGGGATATCCCAGGGAAAGCTGAAAGAGAAAACGATCCATCTGCGCGTAGGGGAGGCGCTGGGTGCCCTCTGTTCCGACGCTGTTCTGGGTGGCGATGACCATGAAGGGCGATTCCAGAGGATAGGTGTTTCCGTCCACGGTCAGCTGTCGCTCTTCCATCGCCTCCAGCAGCGCAGACTGGGTTTTGCTGGAGGTCCGGTTGATTTCATCGCCCAGAACCAGGTTCACCCCGTTCAGCGCGCCGGGGCGATAGATAAAAGCCCCGCTGCTTCTGTCCGGCATGGAAAAACCCACCAGGTCGGAAGGCAGGACATCCGGCGTGAACTGAATCCGGCGGAACGACAGATCCGTCGCCCGGCTCAGGGCCATGGCCAGCCGGGTTTTCCCGACGCCCGGGACATCATCCAGCAGCACATGCCCTTCCGCGAGCAGCGCGATCAGCATCTTTTCAATCACCGGCCGCTTGCCGGCGATCACCTTTTCAACCTCCGAAACGACCTGTTGGAGTACCGGGCGCATATGGAAACCTCCCCGCGATTTTGCCAGGATTCAGAAATGCAGCTGACGTTTCCCGGAATCCCCGGGTATGAAATCCGACAGGATGAAGCAGCTGCAACTGAATCATCCTGCCGGCATGGTTTTCCTGAATCAGGCGTATGTTTCCTTCTTTATTTGACGGTGATCCGGCCCTGAGCCTGAGCATAAGATTCGCCGATGACATTGTTCAGCTCTTCGGACAGATACAGCCAGATGACATCCCGCACCACGGCTGTGGTAACAGTGCTCTTTTCGTTTTCTTCCGAGGCGGCCTTAAAGACGTAGGAGGAATCCATGCCGTTGAAATTGGCGTTGCTGGTGATCACCGCGTAGAGGGCGGCAGGATCCAGGGGCTGACCGTTCACTTCCTCCACGGAAACGCGGCCCAGCGAAGCGGCTTTGAACCAGTGATCCCCATAGGCTTCGCCTTTATCATAGGCTTTGGCGGTGTCAACGGTGTATTTCAGACCGGACACCTGCATGAAAGAGGCGCAGGCATCCACGGTTTCCTCCGTGCAGGGCAGGGCCTGAGAGGCGGCTTCCAGCGCTTCAACCAGCTGGGCGCCGGTCATATAGACGACGGCCACCTTGTTGGGATAGGGCAGGACTTCGGCCAGCTGCTCCGCACCGAATTTGCCGGACGGGATATCCGCTCTCAGGTTTCCGCCGTTCCACAGGGCTACCACATGATCCGCGTCCACGGCGATTTCGGTGTTGCCGGCGGTGACGTCATCCTCTTCGAAATAGGCGTTGATTTTTCCGGAAACGGCGAACCAGCGCAGGGCATCCGTCCACAGATCACCGAGGTTGGTTTCGCCCTTCCGGGCCGCGTTGTCCGCGCCGAACAGGGTGTCGGCGGCATAGGCTTCGAGGGAATCGTCCAGCTCGATCACGTTGCCGTGGGCATCGGTGAAGGTGGACGCGGCCGCGGTCACCGTCAGGACGAAGACCAGAGACAGGGAAAGCAGCGCTATCAGGGATTTTTTCAGGAATGTCATTTTGCAGATCCTCCTCTTTTTTTTCGCTGCCGGGCAGACATCTCCGAAACGGGCGAACCGGCCGTCCGTTTCGCGTTCCGCTGTCCGGCCTGCGTGGGTACAGATCCCTTTCTGCTTTGCAAATCCTGCACAAGAAAAAGCGCCACAGCCTTCTTGTGAAGACCAACGGCACCTTCCTGATACCGGATGCACAAAGACGGGACCTGGCGCAAGGGGCGGCCCGCTTCAACGAACCATCATCAGCTTGTGCTGACAGGGGCATCCTATCATATCACTATGCGCCTGTCAACGGTGAAACACGGAACGAGGGCTTAAACGACGACTGAACCGGATCTCCGGAGACAGAAGAAATCCCCCGGCCAACGGCCGGGGGACTCTGGCGGAGAGTTAGGGATTTGAACCCTAGGTGAGGTATCACCCCACACACGATTTCCAGTCGTGCGCCTTAGACCACTCAGCCA
>CADBLV010000398.1 GCA_902795555.1 uncultured Eubacteriales bacterium
AACCATAGGAAAAAGAAAACCCCAGGAGCGGCAACTCCTGGGGCAGTGAAAGATCCCAGCCGACTTAGGTCTTCTTCTTTTTCTTCTTCTGCCGTACTGGCCTGACCATTCCTGGGGCCAGTTCGATCAGATCGTGAAGATCGACGTCCAGAACGAGGCAGATTTGCTCAAGATCATCCAGGTTCACACGGACGGCGAACTCATGGTAGAGATCATTGATGGTAGCAACCCGAACCCCGGTCTTTTCGGCTAAGTCGGTCTGTGTCATGCGCTTCTCGCCAAGAATCGCAGACAGGTGAATTCTGATCATTTCGACCATGCTCCTTCCTAGCAGAGGATAGCACAACCGGCTTTTCTCCGCTTGAGTTTGGAAGGATCTTCCGTATTATGTTGGAATTTTCCGATATGCGGAAGATCCTTCCGGATTCGGTAAAGAGCACGAAAAAAAGAGGCAGTCAATTGTGACTGTCTCTTTTTCTGCCTATCTGGCAGTGGGGATGTCGGCGATAAACCACCCTTTGGTGAAGAACACCTTGATGGGGGTTTGTATAACGCCGTGGTGTGGAGCATAGGGGAGTCGAACCCCTGACCTCTACAATGCGAATGTAGCGCACTAACAAGATATCCGTACTTACGCCCCAGCTCCGTAAAAGCTCCGGAGGGCATACGCAATGGTGCTTTTCCTAAAATCACGCCTTTGCTAATACCCCACAAGATTTCAAAAAATACTGCTGGCCTTCCAGCTCTTTGTTTCTACCACATTCGGGGCTGATTGGCCAGCGTTTTTTATGAAGCTGCGGCGGTTCCGCTGAAGTCCTCAGGTGTTACATAAAAGTGGATCTCGATGTTGTAATTCCGGTCTACGGTGATTCGCTCGATCAGTCTCGCCAGGATCATCTTTTGCGTGTCTACTGGAGCACTTTCGAACTGCTCTGACCACTCCCTGATGTTTTTGTATTGTGACGACAAGGTCATGATTCGACTTTCTTCCTTTGTCACTTTCTCCTGACATTCGGCGATTTCCCTTTCTGTTGCAATCTGCGCCATCTTGTTGTCATTCATCATCTCTTTCAGTAGATCGGTATCAAAGGTACTATCGCCTGAGATGGAGTTCATGACCTCAGCCTTCAGCGCAACCTGCTGGGTTTGCAGCTTGGTTAATCTGGCTTCTGCAGCCTTTTGTCGGGCCTTCGTATTGTCCCTCAGCCGTTTCCGTGCCTGAGCCTTCCATTCGTCATCCACTGCTCCGCCGATAGTTGCAAAGTATTCTTTGATCGTCGGCAGTACTGCATCCTCGATTTTCATCGCGGAATAAACTGATTGTCCTGTACACCCCTTTGCCTTATTCGCGTTGTTGTAGCAGCGGTAGATTGGACGATCCCGTTGTACTTACGGGGTACCAGCCTCGCCAAAGCAGGACGCGAAAACCTGCGCCAGCGCGTCGTTCCGGACGCGGTTGTTGTACTTATCGTAATACAGGCCGAAGGATCCGTCATAGAAGGAATGGTAATTCAGGCTGATGCCGGCATTCTCCAGGAAACTGATACAGTCCGCCACCCACAGCGTGCCGCCGCGATTTTCCTCAAAACAATGGATTCCGGCGCCGAACTCGCCGCAGTAGAGCGGGCATTTCAGCCGTTCGGACATGGCGCGCGCGTCCGCGACCGACTGCCAAAGCAGATCCCGGCTGCCCTCGCTGACCGCCTGGGCATGATAGGCATCCACCCGGAGGGTGATCGTGGCGCCGGAGGACGCCTTCTCCACCTGGATTTGCCCGCGAACCTTGTATTTCTGTCCTTCGGCATGCGCCAGGCAGATACAGGTCATATTGGCATCCCCGGTCGTTCCGCGGATGCAGATGCTTTGCCGGTCATCGAAGCCAGCTGACGGGTCCTGTTTTCCGCTTCCTTCCCCATTCTGGGCCCAGAAGGTGAAATTGCCGTGGGTTTCCGCCGTTTCGCAGGGAACGCTGCGGAGCAGCTTCCCGTCCTTGCCGTACACATCCAGAACCAGGTCGTCCGCCCGGACGCAGCCGTCCCGGCCGATGCCGGCGGCCCGGAAGCAGAGGGCGACGGCGTTGGCTTTCGGATCCGATACGGAAACCAGGCCGCTTTCGATGGCCTGCCAGCCGAAAGCACCGGGCCTGGCGTGATTCGCATCTTTGCAGGAAAGCCATTCGACGCCGGTAACATGAAAGTCATCGCCCGGGTAGCCGGAAGACATCCCCTCTGTTCCGGCCCAGTCGAATCCCTGATGTGTATAGTAGAACGGATCATAGGTATGGAACTCATAGGCCGTGTTTGTGTCTTTCACTGTGACAAACTGATCGGCAAAGGGCAGGCTCCAGTCGATCTCCCCGCCGCCGTAAGCTTTTACGCCAATGACTTTTTCGACGAAGATTACGTGGTTGCGGTCATATCGCCGGATCTCATCAGTGATTTCCTGCGCCAGGTTCTGCCAGACGCGCAGACCGTCGCGGGAGCTTGTCTTTCCGATGGGAATCGGCTCGTTGACCAGACCGTATCCGATGATCCATTCCTCGTCGGCATAATACTCCGCGATTTTTCCCCAGAGCGCTTTCAGGCGTTCCTGGTTCTCCCGGACAGTCCAGAGCAGGTCACCGTTCCCCTGAGACTGATATCCGCCCTGAGGGTAATGCATGTTCAGGATCAGGCGGATACCGTGAGCTTTAGCCCACGCCAGGTTCCGGTCAATCCAGTCGAAGCCTTCCTGCCGGTATTCATACGGCGCGGCATCGCTCTCGAACAGGGCGTAGTTCAGGTAAAACCGGACGCTGTTGAAGCCCAGATCTGCCAGCTCCCGGAAAGATTTCTCGCTGTGATCCCCGAGGGGAGGGGTGAGGGGATTACTCCAGACGCTGTTGCCCATGGCTATGCCTCGGATCAGGTACGGCTTGCCCTGCAGGACAAACTGCCTCCCCTGGGTGCAGACAAACTGTTTTTTTGAGTCGGCCTTCGCGAAGGAGCCGGCGGCGAAGAGAAACAGGAGCAGGCCAGCCAGGAGAACGGCGTACAGGGAACGGAATACGGTGAGTTCGCGACGCATGTTTCATCAGACTCCTTCCTTTTTTATTGTCAAAAATCGCTTTCTGAAGCCACACAAGCGATTCTATGATGTAAAAAAAGTACGAAAACTTTATGTTTTCGGACAAATTGTGGTGGAGCATAGGGCGAAGTTGTCGAACACTGTGAACCCTTGATTTTCAATGAGTTCTTCAGCGCTCATCTCCACGAGCTTTGTTCCGTCTTTACCATATCGCTTGATCACAAACGATAGGCTTCCGTCATCATCAACAAAGATCTTGTCGATGAAGTAGTCCAGGATCTCTTCTCGCAGCTCCGGATTTTCCAAATCTGCATTTAAGTATTTCTTGTAAAAATCCGGAAATCCTGCATCATGAACCAGTTTTGCATTGATCTCTTCGATCTCAATCGTTTCCATCAATGCCTTCTGCCGCATTTCCAGCTCTTCCAATCGGCTTTTCGTGGTCTCTGTATAAATACCATCCTCAATTGCTTTCATGATATTTCCAAGTCTTTGAGAAACATCCTTGAGCGAAGCTTTTAAAGAGTCCACGTAAGACGTATCCTTGTGCGCCTCTTCGTATTGTTTGATTGACTGCTCAATCAATTGTAATGTATTCCCATCACCGTTCAGAAGGAAACGTAGAATCTGCGTCACTTCTCGCTCGATCTGATCTTTCCGCACCAGCTTCTTTGAACACTTATGCTGTTTCGCGTTCTTACAC
>CADBLV010000399.1 GCA_902795555.1 uncultured Eubacteriales bacterium
GGAACCGACTGCGCGGCCATCGAACGGGCAGAAAACCGGGATAGCTTTGAAAAGATTCTGGAGGAGCTGAACATCCCCCAGCCGAAGGGACGGGCGGTGACCCGGATTGAGGACGGCGTGCGGGCCGCGGCGGAGATCGGATATCCGGTGCTGGTCCGGCCCAGCTTCGTGCTGGGCGGCCGGGCGATGCAGATCGTCGGGAATGAGGAGCAACTGCGCCATTATCTTCGAACCGCGGTGGAAATCGACGCGGATAAGCCTGTGCTGGTGGATAAATATATCCGGGGAAAAGAGGTTGAGGTGGACGCGATCTGCGACGGGCGGGATGTGTTCGTGCCCGGTATTATGGAGCTGGTTGAACGTACGGGCATCCACAGCGGGGACAGCATTTCCGTCTATCCCGCCTTCTCCATCAGCAACCGGGTCAAGGGGATCATCCTGCAATATGCCAAAAAGCTGGGACTGGGTATCGGGATCGTGGGCCTGTACAACATCCAGTTCATCGTGGACGAAAACGAAGATGTTTATATTATCGAGGTAAATCCGCGGTCCAGCCGGACGGTGCCCTTCCTGAGCAAGGCCACGGGTTATTCCCTGGCGGACATCGCTACGGAGGTGATTCTGGGGAAGAGTCTGAAGGAGCAGGGCTTCTTCGACCTGTATCCGGAAGAGAAGAAACGGTATTATGTGAAAGTGCCGGTATTCAGTTTCAACAAGATTAAAGGTCTGGACGCCTACCTGAGTCCGGAGATGAAGTCTACCGGCGAGGCCATCGGATATGACGACAAACTGAACCGCGCCCTGTATAAAGCCCTGCAGGCGGCGGGGACCAAACTGAAAAACTACGGTACAGTGCTGGCCACCATTGCCGATCGGGACAAGGAGGAAGCGCTCCCGCTGATGCGCCGCTTCTACAACCTGGGCTTTAATATCGAGGCGACCCGGGGCACAGCCCGCTTCCTGAAGGAAAACGGAATCCGCACCCATGCCGTGAAGAAGATCAGCCAGGGGAGCAACGAGATTCCGGACAGCATCCGGGCGGGACATGTGGCTTATATCATCAACACCCGGGAGATCGGAGAGCCGGATTCGGAGAGCGACGGCCTGCAGATTCGCCGATGCGCGACGGAGAACAACGCGACCATCTTCACCAGCCTGGACACGGTGCGCGTGCTGCTGGATGTACTGGAGGAAACGACGCTGACCATTTCGACAATCGACGCGTGAAATCAGGATCGGGGGCTTTGAAACGAAACAGGATTGAGCGGTGTTCGGCGCCCGAAGGGAAATGAACAGGAATGATGGAGTGAAGAATGCAGCAGATTATTCTGACGATTGCAGAGAATGAGCGCATCGCGAAAAATACCTTCCGGATGCGGCTGTCTGGAGAGGAGCTGGCGGAGCAGCGGCCCGGGCAGTTTATCAACCTTCGCCTGACAGGGCTGTATCTTCGCCGCCCGCTGTCCGTGCACGACTGTGAACCGGGGAGCGTCACCGTCATCTATAAGACGGTGGGGCGGGGCACGGAGCAGCTTTCGACCCTGGGGAAGGGGGAACGGCTGGACGCCCTGACCGGCCTGGGAAACGGATATAATCCGGAGAAGGCGGGGAAACGGCCCCTGCTGATCGGCGGCGGCGTGGGCGTGCCTCCCCTGTATCTGCTGGCCAGAAGGCTGACGGAGCAGGGAAGGGAGGTCAGCGCGGTGCTGGGATTCAACAGCGCGGGGGAGGTTTTCGGCGAGGAGGCCTTCCGGGCTCTGGGCTGTCGGGTGACTGTCACGACGGCGGACGGCAGCGTGGGAAAGGAAGGCTTTGTGACGGATGCGCTGCCGGCGGACTACAGCTATTTCTATACCTGCGGACCAGAACCGATGCTGAAAGCGGTGTACCGGGCGACAAAGACCTCCGGTCAGTTCAGCTTTGAGGAGCGGATGGGCTGCGGATTCGGGGCCTGCATGGGGTGCAGCTGCAAAACGGTGACGGGAATCAAGCGCATCTGCCGGGAAGGTCCGGTGCTGGAAAAGGAGGAGATCCTGTGGAAAGCCTGAAGGAGAACCGGAGCGCGGCGGAAGAGAAGCTTTTTGCGGCTTGCCGGAACGAAAGCCGGAGCGGGGCGGAGGATTCCTCCAATCGGCTGAGCGTGGATCTGTGCGGGATTTTGCTTGACAATCCCGTCATTCCCGCCAGCGGAACCTTCGGATTCGGATATGAATTTGTCGGGTGGTACGATCTGAATGTCCTGGGCACTTTCAGCATGAAGGGAACGACCCGGGAGGCGCGGTTCGGCAATCCGACACCCCGAATCGCGGAATGCCCGGGGGGGATGATCAATGCCGTGGGATTGCAAAATCCCGGGGTGGATCGGGTGATCTCGGAGGAGCTGCCGAAGCTGAAGGAGGTGTTTCACAAGCCGGTCATGGCCAACGTCAGCGGATTTGGCATCGATGAATACGCGGAGGTGTGTAAAAAGCTGGATGCGCAGGAGCAGGTGGGCTGGCTGGAGGTGAATATCAGCTGTCCCAACGTGCACGGGGGCGGGATGTCCTTCGGCACCGATCCTGCGGCTGCGGCGGAGGTGACCCGGGCTGTGAAACGGGTGACCCGCAAGCCGGTAATCATGAAGCTGAGTCCGAATGTGACGGATATCACCGCCATCGCGAAAGCCTGTGAGGACGCGGGGGCGGACGGCCTGAGCCTGATTAACACGCTGCAGGGCATGCGAATCGATCTGAAAACCCGGCGTCCGGTGCTGGCCAATGTGATGGGCGGTGTCAGCGGTCCCGCAGTGTTCCCGGTGGCCCTGCGGATGGTCTGGCAGGTGTGCCGGGCGGTGAAGATCCCGGTGGTCGGCATGGGTGGAATCTCTACGGCGGAGGATGTGCTGGAAATGATGATGGCCGGCGCGGCAGCAGTGGAAGTCGGGGCGGCGAACCTGACTGATCCCATGGCCTGCAAAACCATTGTGGAAAACCTGCCGGCAGCCATGGACCGATATGGGGTGAAAACTCTGCGCGAACTGCGCCTGTGAACCGGGCCGCGGCTGAAAGAGAAAGTAAATCCGGAACATGAGTCGGAAGACAATCGGAGGAGAAGCGAAAGGGAGGAAACGAGAATGGGAAAAGACGTCATCATTGCCTGTGATTTTCCGAGCGCGGAAAAGACGCTGGCCTTTCTGGAACAGTTCAAAGGCCGCAAGCCGTTTGTCAAGATCGGCATGGAGCTGTTTTATGGAGCCGGGCCGGATATCGTCCGGCAGATCAAGGCACGGGGACACCGGATCTTTCTGGATCTGAAGCTGCATGATATTCCCAACACGGTCAAAAAGGCCATGATGGTGTTGCGGGATCTGGATGTGGACATCTGCAACCTCCACGCGGCCGGAACCTCCCGGATGATGGAGGCGGCGCTGGAAGGACTGACCCGCCCGGACGGCAGCCGGCCGCTGCTGATCGCGGTGACCCAGCTGACCAGCACAGATCAGGAGGCGCTGGAGAAGGATCTGCTGATTGAAAAGCCAATGGATCAGGTGGTCATGCATTACGCGTTGACCGCCAGAAAGGCCGGACTGGACGGGGTGGTTTGCAGTCCACTGGAGGCCGCGAAGGTGCACGAGGTTTGCGGCGCGGATTTTCTGACCGTGACGCCCGGGGTGCGGTTTGCAGACGGGGATACGGGGGACCAGAAACGGGTGATGACGCCGGCGGAGGCCGGGAAGGCGGGCAGCGACTATATCGTGGTGGGCCGTCCCATCACCGCTGCCGCAGATCCTGTCGCTGCCTATGAACGGTGCTGCAGGGAATTTATCGAAGGCGCCTGACCACGGATGACAAAGGAGGAGAAAAAAGCATGACCAGGAACGAAATCAACGAACTGATTGCCAGGGATCTGCTGAAGATCGGGGCGGTATTTTTCCGGCCTGAGGAGCCCTTTACCTGGGCCAGCGGAATCAAGAGCCCTGTGTACTGTGACAACCGGCTGACCCTGTCGGCACCGGAGGTTCGTTCCCACGTGGAGGAGGGCCTGGCTCAGGTAATTGCGGAGGAATATCCCGGCGCGCAGGCGCTGATGGGAACCAGCACCGCGGGTATTGCTCACGCGGCAATCACCGCGCACCTGATGGGGCTTCCGATGGGCTATGTGCGCAGCGGGGCGAAGGATCACGGCCGGCAGAACCGGATTGAGGGAAAGCTGGAAAAAGGCCAGAAGGTGGTCGTGGTGGAAGATCTGATTTCCACCGGCGGCAGCGTGCTGGAAGTGGTGGAGGCCCTGCGGGAAGAAGGCGCGACAGTGCTTGGAATCGCCAGTATCTTCACCTATGGGATGCAGAAAGGGATTGACCGCCTGGCGGCCGCCGGGGTGAAGAATGTATCGCTGACCAATTTCGACGTGATCGCGGAGGTGGCTGCCAGAGAAGGGTATATCCGTCCGGAGGACATTTCCCGCCTGCTTCGCTTCCGGAACAACCCGTCGGATGATAGCTGGGCGAACCTCTGATCACCCGCAGTGCGGGAAATCTGATCAGAGGTGAGCTCAATCGAAACGAGCAGCAGGCCCGCTCCAAGGAGCCCGCTGCGACGATTGAGATTGCGGGGAGCGAGGGAAGCGGTGCCCCGGTGGGGCGTTTGCCGAAGGCAAAAGCGACCTGAGTGAGTCAATCGAAACGAGCAGCGGGCCCGCTCCAAGGAGCCCGCTGCGACGATTGAGATTGCGGAACGAACCTCTGACGAAAGGAGATACTATGCGCAACGTGATTGATATTCCCGATTTATCGCTCGGGGAACTGGACAGGCTGATGGATATCGCGGAGGACATCATTGCACGACCTGATGATTACAGCGACGTCTGCCGGAGAAAAAAGCTGGCCACGCTCTTCTTTGAGCCGAGCACCCGAACCCGGCTGAGCTTTGAGGCGGCCATGTATGAGCTGGGAGGAAACGTGCTGAGCGTGACGGGGGCGAACACCAGCTCTGCGGCCAAGGGGGAAAGCGTGGCAGACACTGTGAAGACCGTTTCGTGCTACGCAGACATCATTGCCATGA
>CADBLV010000400.1 GCA_902795555.1 uncultured Eubacteriales bacterium
CATGGAAGGATGAAACCGCTCATGATCACCCAGGTTCTCCCGGCGGATTCCGCCGCCCTTTCTCTGGCCTCCGACCTTCTGGGCCGGGGGCAGCTTGTCGCTTTTCCCACAGAAACGGTATACGGACTCGGCGCCGATGCCCTGAATGCGGAAGCCGTTCGCGCCATTTTTGCCGCCAAGGGCCGTCCCGCGGATAATCCGCTCATCGTACACATCCACGACCGGGCCCAGCTTTCTCCGCTCTGCGAAATTCCGGAGGCCTCTCTTCCTCTGATGGATGCCTTCTGGCCCGGCCCGCTCACCATGCTCTTTCCCCGAAAGCCGGTCATTCCGGATGTGGTCACCGCCGGTCTTCCCACCGTAGCCATCCGCATGCCCTCCCATCCGGCCGCCGCGGCCCTGCTGCGGACCTGCAATCTTCCCGTCGCGGCGCCTTCCGCCAATCGCTCCGGCCGTCCCAGCCCAACCTCGGCTGCCCATGTCCTGGAGGATCTGGACGGACGGGTTCCGCTGATCCTGGATGGAGGGCCCTGCGAGGTTGGTCTGGAATCAACTGTCCTGGATCTCACCCACGGCGATCCGGTCATTCTCCGGCCCGGCGGCGTCACAAAGGATATGCTGGAAAGCGTTCTGGGCCGCCCGGTCAGCCTGGCCGGCAGCATTCTCAGGCCCCTGCGTGAAAACGAAACAGCCCTTTCTCCCGGCATGCGATATAAACATTACGCCCCCCGGGCGATCCTGACACTGGTGGAAGGCCCGGAGGAGAAGGTTCTGTCCCTGATGCGCGAAAAATGCCTCGCCGATCTGGCAGCCGGCCGCCGTGCCTGCGTGCTCTGCTTCTCAGAGCATCGTTCCGCCCTTGCCGCATGCAATCCCCATGACATCGGTTCCATGGCACGTCCGGAAGAAACCGCTCACCGGCTTTTCGATGTGCTCCGCTCCCTGGACGAAGAAGGGATGGAATACGTATATTCGGAAGTCATTCCCCCGGAGGGCATGGGCCTGGCCGTCATGAATCGTCTGGGCCGTGCCGCCGCTTTCCGCACCCTCCGGGCGGATTGAATGCTTCTCTGTTTATCCCGTCTCATGCGATCTTCGACGCACCTTTAGTGCTATAAAAACGACAGGTCGTTTTTATCGAAGATCAGCATGATTTAGCCTCTGTGAACTGCAGGTTCACAGAGGCCTTTCTGTTTGAGATTGACTTTTTTTGAAGATTCGTCCATAGCTTGCTTTGGATGACGGATCACATGCAGAGCTAATGATCCGTCCCTAGCTTGCTTTGGATAACGGATCACATGCGGAACTACGCGTTCCCACTGAAGCGGATCGAGAACCAAACCCAACTCATTATTCCGTGATTATTTCGCTTCCACCGTAATCTGCATCGTCGCTGTCACCGGTTCCGGAGCGCCCAGCGCCTCACAGGTCACAGTGATCACGGTTCCGGGCTCCGCCTTTTTGCTGATCTTGATCTGCCCCTTGCTGTTGATCGTGGCAACATTCTCTCCCACATCCAGCGACCATTTCACTGCTTTGTTCCCGGCGCTCTTGGGCGAAATTTTCGCCGTCACGGTGACGGTTCCGCCAGGGGTTTTCTTTCCTTTGGCGCTCAGTTCCAGCCCTTCCGCCGGATCAACTACGCTGACGTTCAGCTTAGCCTTCTTCCCGCCGGGCTCGGTCACGGTGACGGTGGTTTTTCCCGGAGCTAAGGGCTTCAGCATGGCCGTCCCGTCCTCCCCCGCGGCAATCTCGACGATCCCTTCCTTCTTCGCTTTCCAGGTGATCCCCACCGTCGGAACGGTCTCCGGCGTCAGAATCGTCTTCACGGTTTCCTCGCCGGACGTTCCGGTATAGAAAACCACTTCCGTCGGCTCGACGCGGATGTCCCCGGCGGCCGGAATCAGCGTCAGCGGATATGTTCCCCTGGTGTGGAAAATCGGCGAAGTCGCAATCACCTCAACCTGTTTAACCTCATCCAGCTTCTTGCTGACGGATACATTTCCCTTTCCATCCACCTTGACCTGGCTCATCGCCTCTCCGGTTTCCGCGTCTACCACGGACCATTCAATCTGATTATTCTTCCGCTCCTTGTTCACCTTGTTCGGATTGGCAAAGGTGGCATGAATCTGTGCTTTCTTCCCCGCGGACAGCACCTGAATATCGCTGTCCGCCGTGAGCGTAATCGCGCCGTCCGCCACGGTGATGGATGCTTCGCCGGCATTGTAATGAATCATCTCCGCAAGCATCCGCATATCACCCATCGTAATCTTCGGCAAATCTTCCCAGGTAGTTCCGTCCATGGCCATGATGCTCACTGACATCTTCACGAGATTGTTATTGCGCGTGTAATAGAGGAAACCCCATGAGGTCTTAATTTCTTCCTCAGGTCGGTTAATCACAATGATCTGTGCCGGATGCCCGTCAATCTGGATAATCTCTGCCTGCCCTTTATATTCCTGAATCGTTGCTTCAGGAACATACTCTTTCACAGCAAGCTCGGGATCCTCAAAAAACGTTTCATTGTACATGATATCAATCTGCTGCCGGATCTCATAAGACGGTTCCTGATAATTGGCCCTGCTCTCGGCGCTTATTGTTGTTACCTCCTGGATATAGGTCGCCTGATCCCCCAACAGCG
>CADBLV010000401.1 GCA_902795555.1 uncultured Eubacteriales bacterium
AGCCACAAAGATCAGCACGATTTTCTTCACGATGTCCGTAACGTACTGCGTCAGCAGATCCATCGAGTAGTCCACGCCCACATAGCACCTGCAATTCCCTTCCGCATCCGTCATCGGCATGTAAATCGTCAACAGGTAGCCGAACTGATCCCATGATATAACCGCCGGAACTTCCTTCCCCGCCAGCATGTCCGAAATGTATTTCCGGTAGCTCTGGTCAAATTCGACAATCTCTCCCGGTTCCGAGGCGGGTACGTCATCCGTGTCCAGGTCGAACACAACGTGACACCCGTCCTCCCGAATCTGGTAAACATAAAGGAAAACGATGTCCGGATACGCGGCTCGCAGCTTGTTCAGCCGTGCCCGGATTTCTGCGTATCCCGGATAGTTAAATCCCTGTTCAATATAGTCATCGATGTGTTCCGCGTCCAGCTCGTCCTCAATCAGCGTGCAAAGTCCCTTCGCGTAGTCCACACAGTCACGCACCGTATAGTCCTTGAATTCAAAATAGCTGATCGCCACGTAAGCCGCCGTCAGAACCGTGAACAGAACCACCAGATTGATCAGGATCTTTCCTCGCAGGGACAGTTTTCGCGCCTTTGTTTCCATTCTTTTCTCCTCTGTGAACCGGGTGTTCACATCTGTCATTTTCAGAATCGCAGCATCTCTTTCGCCGTCATGCGCGGGATCCCCGTCCCGCTCTTCATGTTCTTCATGTGATCTGTCAAAGTACTTATTTAAAATTAATCAGAACAAGTCCGACCAGGCATATAATGATTCCAACGATTTTGTTCCAGGTAATCGCCTCATGATACAGCAGATACCCGACAAAGATCAGAATGACAGCCAGTACAGCTGATGAGACGATTTGTGCCATACTGATCTGCCATCCGGCGCGGAAAGCGTAAATAAAACCGACTTCCAGGCCAACGATCACAAGGCCCAGGACAATCGGAGCCCAGTTTGTCAGTCGTATTTCTCTGAACAGATTTGCATTCCGGTTCAGAATATAGTACATCACACAGGATATAACCGTCCCAACCAGATACGTTACGGTCAGGGATGCCAGCGGATTCATTTCCTCCGGAACAGACTTTGCGCAGATCTGATAAAGCGTGTTGGAAAGCACCACCAGCGCGATCGGCCAAATGTACGAAATCATAGCAAGAACCTCCTCGGTTAGTTGGCCTGTTTGTCAGCAGGTGCCCATCCGTGTCTGATATTATACCGAAATCATGATGTATTGTCGATAGCCAGATTCAATTCAATGCGTATACGTGTTCATCGATGAAGCAAAAAAGATGTTGACATTTGATTCACATCTCTTTAGTATGACATTATTAAGGAAAGGAAATGTGTATGGAAGAACATCTGCTTTGGTACAGTAAACCCGCAGCGAACTGGAACGAGGCGCTTCCGCTTGGAAACGGCTTTATGGGAGCCATGTGCTTCGGCGGGACGCTGATCGACCGTTTTCAGCTGAATCTTGACAGCCTGTGGCAGGGTCGCTTTCGCGACCGCATCAATCCCGACGCCCGCGGTGCGGTAGACAGGATCCGCGCGATGCTGCGAGAGGGTCGGATCCGCGAAGCGGAAGAACTGGCTGACGAAGCCCTGAGCGGAATTCCGGACTATCAGTGTCGCTATGTGCCGCTGGGAGACCTGTTCCTGATCCCCGACGGGGAAGAACATATCGCCCTCCAGGGGCTTCGCGATTACTGGAATCCCCAACTTTCCCGGAACGAAGAACTTCCGGAATACCGGCGGAGCCTTGACATCCGCTGCGGAATTCACCGCATGGAATATGTAAAGGGCGGCCGTCGTATCTGCCGGGAAAGCTTTGTCTCGTATCCGGACCGCGTTCTGGCTGTCAGGTCGTCCGGTATCCCTTTCCGTATCATGCTGACCAGGGGATCGGATGCGGAGATCAAGACACGGGCCGGTGTAAACACGATCTGCATGGAAGGTCAGGCCGGCGCAGGTGGTGTGCGTTACTTCACGGCCGTACGCGCTGTCGGCGGTCCTGTACAGATCCGGGGACAGTTCATCCACTGTCCGGCAGACTGTGTGATCCTTGTTGCCGGACAGACAGATTTTTATGTACAGGATCCTGCCGTGGACGTCCTAAAAACCCTGGACGAGGCAGAGAAGAAAGGATACAGCCTGCTGAAAAAGCGTCATACAGAGGATTTTTCGGAACATATGGACCGGTGTGTACTGTCGCTTGAATCCGAAGAACGTTCAGGTGTTCCCACAGATCGACGGCTTGCGGAAATGCAGAATGGCGCTTCGGACGTGGGACTGATCAACCTCGCCTTTGCGTACGGGAGATACCTGCTGATTTCGTCCAGCCGGGAGGGCAGTCTGCCGGCCAATCTACAGGGGATATGGAACGACAGTAACTATCCTCCATGGGACAGCAAGTTCACGATCAATATCAACGCACAGATGAATTACTGGCCGGCAGAGGTTACCGGCCTGGGCGACCTGCACGAACCGTTTTTCCGACATATGGAGCGAATGGTTCCCCATGGTCGTGAAGTCGCGGAGCGAATGTACGGGGCAAGAGGGTGGATGGCCCACCACAACACGGATATCTGGGGCGACTGCGCTCCGCAGGATCTGTGGCCACCTGCCTCCTACTGGCAGATGGGTGCGGCCTGGATGTGCCTTCATATTCTGGAGCATGCCCGTTTTACCAGGGATGAAACCTTCCTGCGGCAGTATCTTCCAATGGTAAAGGAAGCCGCCCTGTTTTTTGAGGATACGCTTCAGGAAAACGATCAGGGGCAGCTGGTGGTTTCTCCGTCAGTTTCTCCGGAAAACATCTACAGGATCGGCAACGAACAGGGCTCCATGTGCGAAGGTGCAACCATGGACGCTGAAATCCTGTATGAGCTGTTCCGGGGGTTATGCGAAACCGGTATGCTGACAGCTGATGAGGAAGCAAGGTATGAACATATCCTCGCAAGGCTTCCCAAACCCCGAATCTGTGGCGAAGGAACAGTTATGGAATGGGCTAAACCCTATGAGGAAACAGAACCAGGACACCGTCACATCTCTCATCTGTTCGCATTATACCCGGGCAGAGAGTTCTTCGACAGCGAAAACCGGAAGGAACTGCTGAAGGCAGCGGAGGCGACAATCCGGAAACGCCTTGCGAACGGTGGCGGTCATACCGGATGGTCCAGAGCCTGGATCATCAATATGTGGGCCAGGCTCGGAAACGGCAACGAGTGTCTTGAAAACATCGAAGCTCTGCTGAGGAAGTCCATGCTTCCGAATATGTTCGACAACCATCCGCCCTTCCAGATTGACGGCAATTTCGGCCTTGTTTCGGGAATCGCCGAAATGCTGATTCAGAGTCATTCCGGCAAAATCGTTTACCTGCCGGCTCTTCCGGACGCCTGGAAAAACGGTTCCGTGATGGGGCTCCGCATCCGGGACGGCCGGACGGTGGATCTTGAGTGGCGAGACAAAACCCTGATTCACTGTCAGATTCACGGATAGCAGCAGTCAGAGCGGAAAATCGAATGAGGAGATGACGAAAACCATGGCCAGGATCAGCACGGTCAGCAGACAGTTTGGCAGCGGAGGCCGGGAACTGGGCAAACGGTTGTCAGACCTGCTGGGATGGGATTACTATGACCGGGAGATCATCCAAATGCTCTCTGAGCAGCAGGGGCTGGATCCGGAATATGTACATAAAGTGCTGAGCGGACACGGATGGCACCAGTACCAGCTGACCTATCGGAACAGCTTCCGCCAGCCGATAGGTGCAGCCTGGCGTAATACGGAGATGCTGCTGAAACAGCGGGAGATCATCCGGAAGATCGCTGTCGAAGGCAATGACTGCATCATCGTCGGCCGGGACGCGGACGTCATCCTGCATGACAAATCTCCTTTCAGAATCTTTGTCTGCGCGGATATTCAGAGTCGACTGGTACGCTGTGCCCGGTTTGAGGAAAAAAAGGAGCCTGCGGAGCGCCTGACAGACAAAGAGATTCTCCGAAACATACGCCGAATCGACCGGAACCGACGCCAAACCCGGGAGGTGCTGACCGGAAAAAGTGCGGCAGACGGAAGCACCTTCGACCTGACGGTCAACGCGACAAACTGGGATATCAAAAAATTAGCGGGGGCTGTGGCAGAATTCTCTGCACGGTGGTTTGAAAGATGACGAATGCACAAGAAAAATCGAATCTGACTGAGGGCAGCGTCTGGCGGAAGCTGTTGATCTTTTTTCTCCCGATTGCCGCGGGAACGATTATTCAGCAGCTGTACAACGCAGTGGACGGGCTGATCGTCGGACGCTTCGTCGGAACCGACGCGCTGGCTGCCGTCGGTGGAAGCTCCTCGCAGATCATCAATGTCCTGGTTGGCTTCTTTGTCGCGATGACGGCCGGCGCATCCGTAATCATCGGGCAGATCTACGGGTCCGGCAGAAGGGAAGATCTGAGCAGGGCAATCGGTACCGCGATTACGACGATGGGCCTGTTCGGGCTTGGGCTGATGCTGGTCGGGATCGTTGTTTCGCCGGGTCTGCTGCGGCTGTTGAACACACCGGAAGAAACGATGGAAGGCGCCATTCTGTATCTGCGGATCTATTTCCTGGGCGTCCCGTTTCTGATGGTGCTGAACATGCAATCCAGTATCCTGCGAGCGCTGGGGGATTCTTTCTATCCGTTCCTGTACATGGTTGTGGGCTGTGTGATGAACATCGTGTTGGATGTACTGTTTGTGATTGTGTTCGGTTGGGGCGTTGCCGGCGTAGCCATCGCTACAGTAGCTGCTCAGGTGGTGAATGCGGCGCTTTTGGCCCGGCGGTTGACCCATGGGAATCACATGTGTCATCTTTCATTCCGGGATCTGGGAATAAAAGGCGTTTATCTGACTAACATGCTTCGGCTGGGTATACCGGCAGGTCTGCAATCCTCTATGTACAGTATATCCAACATGATCATCCAGGTTGCGGTCAACTCTCTCGGGACGGTGGTTGTTGCTTCCTGGGCCATGAGCGGGAAGACAGATGGATTCTACTGGGCGATCAGCAATGCTATCGGCACAGCCATCACCAGCTTCATCGCACAGAATTACGGAGCCGGCAGAACAGACCGGGTCCGGCAATGCGTCAGGCAGGGACTGATCATGCACTTCCTGACCACCGTGGTCGTCAGTGCGATTCTGATGCTTACTGCGATCCCCGTACTGCGGCTCCTGACGCCGGATGAGGCAGTCGTTCAGACTACCTATCAGGTGATGTCCTACTTCGTGCCGTTCTATTTCACATGGGTTCTGGTTGAAGTCCTGTCTGC
>CADBLV010000402.1 GCA_902795555.1 uncultured Eubacteriales bacterium
AGCAAAATAGACCTGATTATTGGATTTCAGCTGTCTGCCTGTCCAGCCTACCGCGACCACGGCCCGCAGATGGGCTTCATGGAGGGAACGCAGAACGACGGTCAGCAGCTTTCGGGCTTTCCGGCCGCCCATGGAGCCGAACCCCACATAGATGGGCGGATCTGCCTGCGCGGACAGGAAATCTTCCAGATCTTCGGGCGGGGCATAGGCCGCGGGCTGTTCATCGAACCAGAAACCGCTCATGCGGATGGAAGCCGGCCATTCAGCGGGCCGGGGAACCAGATGGGGACTCATGGCATAGATGCACAGAACCGTATGATTTCCGATTTCATAATCGGGGTTGGTCCTGGGCTTTCGCTGCCGGAGGCCGTTTTCTTTCCGCCAGTCGTTCAGCAGCTTTTTTTCCAGGGCGCCCATCAGCAGATATCCGGCCTTATACGTTCCCAGATTGACCAGGGAGCCCAGATTCTGCTTCCGGAAGGAGGAGATGGGCATATCCCTGTTGGGATCCATGGGGAAAAAATAGGTCTGGACGCAGGGAATATCGTATTTCTCCGCCAGAGAATAATTCAGGGAGCCGAAAAAATTGCAGATCAGCAGATCCGCGCCCCGGCAGCTTTCCGTCAGATCCTGCACAAGCTGCGGCGCGATGTGTTTGATTTCCTTCTCGAAGCGGGGGAGATAGGTGAGTCCGTTGGTATCCGGCTTCATGATGGTTTCCATAAAATGTTCCGCGTCGCCGCTGAGCGGAAAAAAGCGCAGGCCGCTGTCCGTCACCATGCCCGCGAATTTGGAAAAAGCGGCCAGGGTCACCTCATGTCCCCGGGAGGACAGCTCCCGCCCCAGCAGCATCAGGGGACGCACATCCCCGGTGGATCCGATCACGGTCATGGTGATTCGCATGGGCTGATCCATCCTTCCTTCTTTCCTTCTTTCCGCCAGACGGATTATATCATTTTTCCCGGAATCTGTACAGATTGCCCATTCGGGAAAGAGGAACGCAAAAAGAACCGTCTCTATCGTCTCATCGCCTCAAGAAAAATTTGCATAAATGGGCGAATTAGGATATAATACCCCGGTAGGTCGATTTTTGCGTTGTTGGAGGTCGTGGGATGTACAAGCTCTTGCTCGTGTCAGACTCAGAGGAGGTCCTCAGCGCCTTTGATCAGATTCGGAACTGGGAACTGCAGGGTTTTAAGAAACCTCATATTCGGCACGACTATGACGGGATGCTGGACAGCCTCGGAAAACACCACGCGGACGGGATTGCGATTGCTGTCGCTTCCTCCGACGAGGAAGAAAGAATGCTGCAGTATCTGCAGAAGGAGTATCCTTACACATCGATTTTTCAGGCCGGCAAAGATCCGGAACAGGTGCTGGAATATCTGAACGAGCTGAAAACGCTGCTGAACCGGATCTACGCGGACTTTGCCAACGAACGGCTTCCGGGCCTGCCGGAGCGGCTGCAGAGCTGCCGGCATGAGTTCTTCCGGAATCTGATTAACGGCAAGGTCAAAACCAGCGAAGAGGTTTACCGGAACATGCGGCTGCTGCGCAGCCGGATGGACGCGGACCGGCCTTCGCTGCTGACGGAGCTGAGCATGCCCGTCATGGAAGACGACCGGCTCGAAGGCCGATGGCACGGCACCCAGGAGCGGCTGGAGATGGCGCTGCGCAATTCCTTCGGGGGCGACTATCAGGGGATGCACATTCTGCCGACCATTCATCCGGACGGGCGCATTCTGGTGCTGGCCTGCCCGCTGCACGGGGTCGAGCAATCGCTGACGCCGGACGAGATGACCGCGATGCTGACGGCCTATTATGCCAAATGCATCACGCATCTGGAACACTTTCAGGGAATCTCACTGCATATCGCCGGCATCCGGGTGCTCCCGGCGCTGACGGTGCTTTGCAGAGATGAAGAAAAAAAGGAAGCAGAGACATAATATAAAGGAGGGGTTTTTCAATGGGTATTCTGAACGTGATTAAGGGCCAACTGATCGACGTGATCGAATGGACCGACTCATCGAGCAAAACCATGGTTCACAAGTATGACATGAACGGAAAAGAGATCATGATGGGCGCGCAGCTCACCGTTCGTGAAAGCCAGGTGGCCATTTTTGTCAACGAAGGACAGCTGGCCGATATCTTCGAGCCGGGCCGATATGAGCTTTCGACGAGCAACATGCCGATTATGACGGCACTGAAGAGCTGGAAATACGGCTTCAAGAGCCCGTTTAAATCCGACGTATACTTCGTTAACACCAAGCAGTTTCTGGACATGAAATGGGGAACGAGCAACCCTGTGATGATGCGGGACGCGGAATTCGGCATGATCCGGCTGCGGGCTTTCGGCATCTACAGCTTCAAGGTTTCCGATCCGAAGGCGTTCCTGCTGCAGGTGTTCGGGACCTCTTCGCTGTTCACGGTGGACGGCGTGGAAGGGCAGATTAAGCGCACGCTGGTGAGCGGGCTGAGCGACGCGATTGCGGAGAGCAAGATTCCGGCGCTGGATCTGGCGGCCAACTATGAGGAGCTCAGCCAGTATGCCATGAACGCGATCAATCCCAAGCTGGCCAGCCTGGGCCTGACGCTGTGCAGCTTCGTGATTGAGAACATCTCCCTGCCGGAAGAGGTTGAGAAGAGCATGGACAAGCGCACGTCCATGGGCGTTCTCGGCAATCTGGATCAATACGCCAAATATCAGGCGGCGGAAGCGATGCGCGAGGCTGCCAACAACGACGGAAACGGCGGCATGGCCGGCATGGGCGTCGGCATGGGCGCCGGCGCGGCCATGGGCCAGATGGTCGCGCAGAGCTTCGGCGGAGCGCAGCCCGCGGCCCAGCCCGCGGCACAGCCGGCTCCCGCCGCTCAGCCCGGGGCTGTTTGCGTTTCCTGCGGCGCGGCGATCCCTGCCGGCGTGAAATTCTGTCCCGAATGCGGCGCGAAACAGAGCGTTTCCGCGTTCTGCACGAGCTGCGGCAAGGAAATCCCGGCGGGCACGAAATTCTGCCCCGAATGCGGCGCAAAACAGTAAAAGGAACAGAATGGCTGAAGTGAACCCGCGGTTCACAGAGGAGGATTGAGAGACCATGAATCATTACCGCGTTGGAATCATCGGCGCCACCGGGATGGTGGGCCAGCGGTTTATCTCCCTTTTGCGGAACCATCCCTGGTTTGAGGTGACCTGCGTGGCGGCTTCCGCCCGGAGCGCCGGGAAGAAATATCGGGAAGCCGTGGGCGACCGATGGGCTTTCGAATGGGCCATTCCGGAAAAGGTGGCGGAGATGACCGTCATCGATGCCCGGGACATCGAAGAAGTCGGCAAACATGTTGACTTTGTCTTCTGCGCTGTGGACATGAAAAAGGATGAGATTCGCGCGCTGGAGGAAGACTACGCCCGGCACGAGATTCCCGTCGTGAGCAACAACAGCGCCTGCCGGGGCATTGAAGATGTTCCGATGGTGGTTCCGGAGATTAACGCGGCGCATCTGGCCGTGATCGAAACCCAGCGGAAGCGGCTGGGAACCAAACGCGGGTTCATCGCTGTGAAGCCCAACTGCTCCATTCAGAGCTATGTGCCGGCGCTGACGCCCCTGATGGACTTTGAGCCGGAACTGGTCAGCATCTGCACCTATCAGGCCATCAGCGGCGCGGGAAAAACGTTCAAAACCTGGCCGGAGATGGTCGACAACGTGATTCCCTATATCGGCGGGGAAGAT
>CADBLV010000403.1 GCA_902795555.1 uncultured Eubacteriales bacterium
AGCGAAATGGGCAAGAACAGGGCGATACGAAGCGCGGTTTTGATCTGCCTGTGCTTCCTGCTGACTTCCATGGGCTGGCTGTCCTGGGAATATCACCTGCTGAGCCAGGCTGCCCCAAGGACCTCGGATATCTGCACCATGATTGCCGGATATTTGCTCCAGGCCGCCGGAATCGGACTGTTCGCGCTGCTCCTCCGGCGCCGGCCTCAGGCGGCCAGACGCTGCTTCTGCGCAGCGCTGCCGCTTCATCTGGTCTTTATGGCTCCGGCGGTGCTCAGCCCCTATTCCGCGGGAACGCTGATTTTCGGCTTTCTGATGAACCTGTCCTGCGGCGTGATCGCGGGCTATTATCTGTATGACCTGGCCCGGAACGTGGATGGACCGCATAAAGCCGCGGCCTTCGGCGCCGGATACGGCGCGGCGATTCTTGTCCAGTGGATTCTGTCCCTGACCGTTCCTTCCCTGTACTATTCCGGATATGTGCTGATTTTCTGCCTGCTCCTGACGGGCGCTGCCTTTTTCACGGATCGGACGGGGAAAGAAGCTGGCGGCGCGGCGGAGGGGGAACATGCGGCCGGTTCGGTGAGCCCCGGCCTTTTGCGCCCGGTGTGCCTGCTGGTGCTGCTCTTCAGCGTGGTCAACGGAAGCGGATTTGCCTTTCCCTCCGCGGACCTGGGGGGCGCGGTCAGCGTGGAGCTTTTCCGGCTGATTTACGCCGCCGGCCTGATTATCGCCGGGGCGGTGACAGACCGGAACCGGAAATACGGCGCCATGTGCGCCCTGATTGCCCTGCTGCTTCCTTTCATCATCCTGGCGCTTCGGGGGCAGAAGACCGCGGCTGCCATCTTCTGGGGCCTGAGCTATTTTGCCTTCGGGTTCTACGCGGTATACCGGATCGTTGTGTTCTCGGACCTGGCGGCGGAGAAGAAGGCTTTCTGGCTGTCCGGATTCGGCCTGATGATCGGCCGGGTGGGGGACGCCGTCGGGGAAGCCCTTTGCCTGGCGCTGGAGCACCGGATGATTGGGCTGATCTGTCTGAGCGCGGCCCTTTTCGCGGCGACGGTGCTGGTTTTTTTCCGGGTTTACCATCTGCTGTACGTTCCGGAATACAGGCAGGAGCAGAGTGAAAAGGAACGGTTTTTCGCCTTCGCGGCCCAGCACGATCTGTCCGCCCGGGAGCGGGAAATCATGACGCTGCTGCTGGAGGGAAAGACCAACAAGGAGATCGGAGACGGCCTGTTCATCTCGGAAAACACCGTCAAGTTCCACGTCCGGAACCTGCTGCAGAAAACAGGATGCCGCAATCGGAATGAGCTTATCATGTCATACATGGGAAAGAATGAAACCTGATTGATATACCTACCCCAAAACTAACCCTCCGTTTCGCCCGATTTTCGCCGCCGGAAGCTTGAATCCGGCGGCGCTTTTTTTTATGCTCAAGGTGAATCGTTCCAACTGAAAATGAGTGTGATCCGCTGAAATGTGAAAAAGAGCATCAATATGATTTCGGGAGGTAAGACGGAATGAAAAAGACGAATCTCATTCGGCTGGGTTGGATTGCCGCCGTGCTGACGGCTTTGCTGTGCACCTGGGCGGCGGCCGCGGAGGGAACCCTGACCCTGCCGGCGGATACGAAGGAGATCGGGGAGCAGGCCTTCTACGGGCTGACCGGCGTGACGGAGATCGTTCTGCCGGACGGCGTTCTTCCGGAGAACATCGGGAACGAAGCCTTCGGCGGCAGCGAGAGCCTGCGGACGGTGGAGGTGAGTCCCGGTTTTTTGAACGGCATGACGGAGGAGCAGATCACGGCCCTGGAGACCCGGCTGTTTCCGGGCAGCCCGAACGCGCGGCTGACCGCCCGGGAAGCGGAACCGAAGTTCACCTATGAGATTTCCGGGGATCATGTGATCATCACGGGCCTCGCCGATGAAACCATGACCGAGGCGAAGATCCCCGGGAGGATTCAGGGGCTGCCGGTGACGGAAGTCGGGGCTTCGGCTTTCTCCAACAACCGGAGCCTGCGGAAAATCGAGATGCCGGACTCGGTGACGGTCATTGGGAATTATGCCTTCTATTACTGCGAGTACCTGACGGAGGTGACCTTTCCGGCCTCCCTCGCCGCGGTGGGCGACAGGGCCTTCTACCGCTGCGGGAACTCCGTGAGCGGGGAATATACCTTCCGGCTGCCGGACGGGCTGGCCAGCGTCGGGCAGTATGCCTTCGACTGCAACGCGAAGCTGCAGTGCGGCATGAATACCGCGGCCATGGGAACCCTGATGGCGGCGGGAAACCAGTTCTGCCTCAGCGACGACCATACCCTGATCTACGGGGGCGACACCTGGAACGGGGAGAAGGCCCTGTTCCTGAAGCGCTTCACGGGAGACAAAACAGAGCTGACGGCCCTCGAGATTCCGGAAGGGGTCGTGGGGATTGGGGACGAAGTCTTCGCGAGCTGCAGAAAGCTGACGGACATTACGTTCCCCTCGACGCTGAAGATGCTGGGGAAGAAGTCCTTCCAATACTGCGGAAAGGATGCCGCGGAGCCCTTCTTTGTGTTCCTTCCGGACGGCCTGGAGGAGATGGTCTTCGGCGGGCGGGACGCTTCCTTCCTGGACAAGAGCGATCTCCTGACCTATGAGTGCAATCCCGCGGGGGCAGCCGCCCGGAAGCT
>CADBLV010000404.1 GCA_902795555.1 uncultured Eubacteriales bacterium
CCGGAGGGAATATGATCAGAAAATGGATTTGCATTCTGGCGGCGATCCTGTTGCTGCCGATCGCGGGAATCGCGGAAAAAACTTCCCTGGAAGAGGGTTATTTTTACACCTGGCAAGATTTACAGAAAGCCATTGCCGAGAGCCATTCGTAAATGCCGGAGTTCGGCGAATGGTTTATGCCCTTCATGCTCAATTCCAGGACCTATGCGTTTTTTGAAGACGGCCAGGACGAGGAAGTATTCTCTTTCCTGATTGTCGGATCGGAACGCTCCATTCTCTGGGACACAGGCCTGGGAATCGGAACACTGCGGGAGAGAGCGGAAGACCTGGCTGTCTCGCCTGTGATCGTCCTGAATTCCCACGAGCATCCCGATCATATCGGGGGAAACAGGGAGTTTGACGAAGTCTGGTGCTATAACGATGCGTTATGCGTGCAGCGGCTCACGGACGGATACAGCCATGAGCTTCTGATCGAACTTTTTTCCCTGGATCCTGAGGCAATCACGATACCTCTTCCGCACAGCTTTGACCTGAACACCTATGCCGTTACGGGCAAGGCGCCTACCGGCACGGTAGAGGACGGGCAGATCATTGATCTCGGGGATGTCCGCCTTGAAGTAATTTATACGCCCGGCCACACGTCCGGCTCCATCATGCTGCTGGACGAGGAGGATGCCGTCCTTTTTGCCGGCGACAGTTTCTACGAAGGCCCGATTTATCTCTACTTTTCGAATTCAAGCCTGGAAGATTATGTGGCAAGCATGAAGAAGGTCGCGGCCCGGATTACCGGAGACAACAGGAAATGGAAGATCTTCGGTTCCCATAATGGAATCCCGATGGAGGATAACCGTCAGCGCTTTCTGGATACCGTTCGGTTCGCGGAGGGAATCCTGAACGGTGAAATCACGGAATATACGGTGGAAGATGACATCCGAGTGTATCAGATGGACGAATCCATTTCCTTCTGGCTCCCGAATGAATGAAAAAGCACGCGCGGGGTGCTCACCCAACCAGGATATTCGGTCATCGTCGGCAGGAAAAGGGAGGATTAAGCGGATGAGAATCGAACACGTTGCCCTGTATGTGCGCGATCTGGAAAAAGCGCGGGATTTCTTTGTTCAGGAGGTGCCTCATGAAACGTTTCCTCACTGTCCTGATAGCTGTGATGCTGAGTATGCTGGCAACGGTCGCCGCTGCTGATCCGGCCCGTTTCCTGAAAAGTGATAAAAATGCGGATTACCATTGGCGGCATCTGCAACAGCATATCGGCTCACAGAACTGCATGGTTTCCGGCAATTACATCAAGATCCGTCCGGAGGCCGGCTCTGACAGGGCCATCGGTCATCTGGAAAAAGCGGATGCTTTTATCCTGGACGACATACAGAACGGCTGGGCAAAAATCACGGTCGTATTTCACGCCGGGACCAGCCCGGATTCCCGTGTCGGGATGTCCGGATGGGTCAATGCGGATTATGTGGAGTGTCAGTGTTCCTCCGATGAGTATTACAACGGTCCGGCGCGGACGACTTATTCACTGGCCACCGTAACCGCTAAAACAGGCAATCTGAGAGAGGAACCAACCAAAGGCGCGCCCAATCATGCCAAAATCAAACAGGGAGAGCAGGTCGAGGTGCTGGGTGAGTATACCGGCAAAGACAAAAAAACCTGGTATCGGGTTCGGTATGGCGAAAAAGTCGGCTTCCTGCGCTCTGACATGGTGGAGATAACACAGACCGGGATTCCCGAAGCTTTCGTTGGGCAATCCGCTCTGAGCGCCTCTGCCGCTGATGCACCGGCCGCAGCGCAGACCGTCGTTCCCGGGTCTCCGGCTTCCGGCCCGGATGAGGATTCCTATGCGGTCATGCTTGACAATCACGCAGACACAACGGCCGCCGGAGCCTGGCAAAATGAGTATTACCAGTTCATCACTTCCGGTGAGTATAAGCGCATGGTCGCGTCAAAACTCCTCGAAACCATGGGCGAATGGGGCGCAGCCATCAATGAAATCAGCTTTCGTTTTGCGTTATATGACATGAATCGGGATGGTCTTCCGGAACTGATCGTTTACGCGGGAGACGGACCTGAACAGCTTGATATTTATACGCTCAGCAGCGAGACCGTTGTTCACCTCGGCGCAATGGGCGGAGACAACTTCTTCCAGTGGATCTTCTATGATCTGGATCCCGGGAGTCCTGAACTGCTTGCGACACTGGGCGGTCCGGCGATGAGCATCGAAAGATGTACTTATACGGATGGCATATTCCGGAATCAGGAAATCGGGCATACGCTTGTCAGCAGCGACGGTCTCGAAACAGTCGGACTGGAACTGTTCATCAGCGACGACGCCCTTTACAGCCGGCTTTATCAGA
>CADBLV010000405.1 GCA_902795555.1 uncultured Eubacteriales bacterium
GGATAAAACAGGATATGTCCCTCCCGGATCATCAGGATTCCCGTGGAACCCTGCAGCTGCTTCTTTTCCAGCAGCAACAGCAGCAGCTTCCCCGTCAGGGCCGGCCCGCCGCCTTTCTGCAGGCAGTCCTTCCAGATGGTGCAGTTGCACTCCTTCTCCGTACAGCTGAAGGCCAGGGAGCTTTCCCTGAGTCCTCCCTTTCCGCAGATCGGGCACACAGCGCCCTGCAGCGGCGCCGCGGGGGTCCTCCGGCTTCCGCCCTTTCCCCGGCGCCGTTCTTCTGCCGGGAAACTGACAGCCGCAGCGCTGTCCCGGGCATAGTCTACCAGAAAACGGCTCATGCGGGCAATCCCCTCCATGAATCGTTCCGGATCCTGTTTTCCGTCGGTGATATCATGCAGCGCCAGTTCCCACCGTCCGGTCAGTTCCGGGCTGGAAAGCTCACCCGGCACCACGTCAATCAGCATTACGCCCTTGTCCGTGGCCTGCAGGGTCTTGCCCTTCCGCTGCGCGTATCCAACCTGCAGCAGCCGTTCAATGATCGCGGCCCGGGTGGCCGGGGTGCCGATCCCGCTGCCCTTCATCAGTTTCGCCATTTCTTCGTCGTCCAGATCCCGGCCGGCGGTTTCCATCGCCGCCAGCAGGCTGGCGTCCGTATGGGGGGCAGGCGGCTTGGTCACGTCCTCCCGGACCGATGCGTCCCGAACCACCCGCTCATCCCCTGCCGACAGCGGCGGCAGGGCTGTTTCACTTTCCTCCTCGCCCTTAGTCGTCTTTTTCCGGCGGGGCGGGTTTTCCAGCGGCGGCACATCGTGCCATCCGTTGTTGATGATCACCTTTCCCGTGGTGCGAAAGAAATCATCCCCAACCTGGGTGATCACCTTCGTCGCGTCATAATCGCAGAAGGGATAGAAGGCTGCCAGCAGCCGTCTGGACACCATGTCATACAGTCGCCGCTCGTCCTCTGTGAACTTCTCCGGCGTCACGCGTTTGGCGGTGGGGATGATCGCGTGGTGATCCGTCACCTTCGAGGCATCCACCGTGCGTTTGCTGACCCGCAGCTTCCCCTCCGGCAGAGCCCCGGCAACGTATTTCTGATAAGCCTCCGGCAGCAGCTTCATGGTCTGCACAACCCTGGGAATCATGTCCGGCGGCAGATATCGGCTGTCCGTCCGCGGATAAGTCAGCGCCTTGTGGGTTTCATAAAGGCTTTGAGCAATCTTCAGCGTCTTGTCAGCGGTAAAGCCGAGCATCCGGTTCGCGTCCCGCTGCAGGCTGGTCAGGTCGTATAACTGCGGAGGCGCCTCGTGCTTGCGCACGGTCTCCGCAGAGGCCACCCGCCCGGTTTTTCCTTTAATTCGCGCACTGATCTCTCCGGCCTCGGCTTTTTCTTTGATATGCGTGTCCGGATCCAGCTTTTCGGAGAAATACACGCCCCGATAATCGCCGAAATCCGCCGTCACAACATAAAATCCTTCCGGCTTGAATGCTTCGATTTCCTTCCGCCGTTTCACAAGAATGGCCAGCGTCGGAGTCTGCACCCGCCCCACGCTCAGCAGCGTGTTGTATTTCAGCGTAAAGGCCCGGCTGCTGTTCATTCCGACCAGCCAGTCCGCCCTGCTGCGGCATCGCGCGCTGGCATAGAGCCCGTCATAATTCGCTCCCGGCTGAATGGTTCGAAATCCCTCGCTGATCGCCTCGTCGGTCATGGAAGAGATCCAGAGCCGGTTGAATGGCTTTTTGCATCCTGCTTTTTCGTAGATATATCGAAAAATCAGCTCTCCTTCCCGTCCTGCGTCCGTCGCGCAGATCAAAGAGTCCGTTTCCTTGTCGTTGATCAGTTTTTTGACGATCTGAAATTGGGATTTTGTTTTCGGAAGCACCTTCAGGGGAATGGTCTCCGGCAGAATCGGCAGCGTCTGAAACGACCACTGCTTGTATTTTTCATCGATTTCGTCCGGCTCCGCCAGGCTCACCAGATGGCCCACCGCCCAGGTGACAATATATTTTTCTCCGATCAGGCACCCGTCTCCCCGGGTTTGACATCCGATCACCCGGGCAATATCCCTGGCCACGCTGGGTTTCTCCGCCAGCACGACGATCTTTCCCATTTCTTTCCCTCTGCGCAAAGATCGCGCTTTGCCTCATTACCTCGTTCCGATTCGGTATACGGTCATCGCGTTTTCCGTCGTATAGGCGGCCACTTTCTCCGCCGTTTCCCCCCGGATTTCCGCCAGTTTCATCCCTACATATCGAACGTTCGCGGGTTCATTTCGCCTGCCCCGGACTGGTTCCGGCGCAAGATAAGGGCTGTCCGTCTCAATCAGCAGCCGGTTTTCCGGAACCATCCGCGCGGTTTCAACCAGCTTCGGCGCCTTTTTGAAGGTCAGGGGGCCGGCGAAGGAGATATAAAATCCCATTTTGAGATATTCCCTCGCCATCTCCGGACTGCCGCTGAAGCAGTGAATGATGCCTCCGGTCAGATGGCTGCCGAAGCTTTTGAACACTTCCAGCATCTCCCCGTGAGCGTCCCGGATATGATATACCACTGGCGCGCCGATTTCCCAGGCCAGTTCCATCTGCGCCCGCAATACTTTCCGCTGGGTTTCCCGGGGGCTCAGGTCGTAATAATAGTCCAGGCCGATCTCTCCGATGGCGTGAATCTCGCCCTCTCGAAACCACCGGGCAATCTCTTCCAGATCCCCTTCCTGAAATCCCTTGGCCTCGTGCGGATGAATCCCGCCCGCCGCCAGGGCGCCCTGGTGTTCCTTCGCGAAGGCGATCGCGTGGCGGGAGGAAGCCATGTCCGAACCGATCACGGCGTATCGGGATACGCCGTTTTCCGCCATTCGGGCCAGCACTTCCTCCCGGTCTTCGTCAAATTTTTCCTCGTCCACATGACAGTGGCTGTCAAACCATGACATCATCCGATCAGGGCGCCGTCTTCCACGCCTTCCTCCACGGTCATCAGCTTCAGATTTCCCTTTTCGTCCAGGGCGCTGAGAATCATACCCTGGCTTTCAATGCCGGCAAGCTTCGCGGTCTTCAGATTGGTGATCACCGCCACCTGGCGCCCGATCAGCGCTTCCGGCTCGTAATACTTCTGAATCCCGCTGACCACGGTGCGCTCGCCGTCCTTTCCCAGTCCCAGCCGGAATTTTAACAGCTTGCTGCTCTTTTCAACCTTTTCGCATCCCAGCACCCGCGCCACCTGAATCTTGCATCGATAGAAGTCGTCTACGGGAATCTCCGCCGGATATTCGGGCTCCGCGTGTTTCTTCTGGTCCTTCTTCTCCGCCTTGGCGTCCTTTTTCTCCTGCTTTTCCGCGGCCTTCTGCTGCTTCTTTTCTTCCGGCGTATTTCCGCTCAGGGCTTCCAGTTCTTTGTTCACGTCGATGCGCGGGAAAAGAGCCTCTCCCTTGCGCACATGGGTTCCCGCGGGAAGGACGCCCCACTCCTTCAGGGATTCCCAGGTCTTGAGTCCCTCTTCCGAAACGCCCAGCTGCTCAAAGATTCGTCCGGGGGTGGAAGGCATAAAGGGCGTAATCAGCACAGCCACAAACCGTACGCATTCCGCCAGTGTGCGCAGCACATTTCCCAGCAGCCCCTTTTTCTCCGGATCCTTCCCCAGCACCCAGGGCTGTGTCAGGTCGATGTATTTGTTGCATTCCCCGATCACCTTCCAGATTTCGGCCAGCGCCTGAGAGAACTGCAGTTTTTCCATCTGCTCGTCGACCAGCCGGGGCAGCGCGGCGCAGTGAGCCCGCAGATCGTTCCCGGTCTCCTCTTTCGCCCCTTCGTCCCAGGCCGGCAGACTTCCGTCAAAGTATTTCTCAATCATGGCCACGGTCCGGCTCACCAGGTTCCCCAGGTCATTGGCCAGATCCGCGTTCATCCGAACCAGGAATGATTCGTTCGTATAATTTCCGTCCGCGCCGAAGGGCATCTCCCGCATCAGGTAATACCGAAGCGGATCCACGCCGTATCGGGCAACGATGGGCTGGGGATATACGACGTTTCCCTTGCTCTTGCTCATCCGGTCGGCCCCGAACAGCAGCCATCCGTGTCCGAACACCTGTTTGGGAAGCTCCAGTCCCAGGGCATGCAGCATAATGGGCCAGTAAATCGTGTGGAAACGCACGATCTCCTTCCCGACCAGATGGATGTCCGCCGGCCAGTATTTTCGGAACAGCTCGTCATGTTCTGTCCCGTATCCCAGCGCGGTAATGTAGTTGCTCA
>CADBLV010000406.1 GCA_902795555.1 uncultured Eubacteriales bacterium
CAGGAACAAGAACGGCAGCATGAGTGGGAGTGGGCGCCTGATCAGAAACGGGAGTAATAGCCTAAGTGGGAATTGGTGCCTTATCAGAAGCTGGGGTAGTAGCCTGAGTGGGGACAACGGCCTGATTATGAACAAGAAAGAAAGCTTGAGTGGGAACAGCAACCTGATCAGGAGTAGAAACGGCAGCCTGAGTGGGAATGGCGGCCGGTATGGATCATTCCAGCCAGATTGGATCAGGTCATCGGGGAAAACTGATCGGATTAAGCGCCTTGAGTGGGAGCAGGAGCCTGAACAGGTGCAGAATCGGCAGCCTGGGTGGTGGCAGCAGCTTGAGCAGGCGCAGCAGTGGCGGTCTGGGTGGGAGCGGCAGCCTGGGCGGCAGCCGGAGCGGAATTGCCGGGATTCGGCGCGGCATTACCTGCGGCAGCATCCGACGCGGGAGTTTCGGGGAGTGCAGCCGGATTGGTCGCCGGGGCCGCAGAACCATCCGTGGCAGAGGCATTGCCTTCCGTCGGGACAGCACCCGCTGGGGGAGTGAACAGGGCCATGTTCTCCTTGATGGCGCGATTGAGCAGGAAGAACACTACCGCATCCAGGATGCTTTCGGCGATCAGGAAGATGCCGATGATCGTTTCCACGTTGTCTCCGAAGAACCCGGGCCGGAGGAGGGACAGGATGCCGATGACGAGAGAAACGGCGGCGAAAATCAGCATGAGCCACCAGTTTTTCACCTTCAGCGCGCGCTCATCAAAGGCATACTGAACCTTCAGGAAGGCGCCGAAGAACATAGCCAGTCCCCACACGGAGGGAAGGATGTCCTTGAGGAAATCCGGGGCGGTCATCAGCAGGCCGCCGCAGACAATCAGCAGCAGGCCCCGGGCCATGTTGGATTCCGTGAGGCGGGAAAGGGGATCCGCCTTAAAATAACGATAAAGGCACAGGCCGCCGTATCCCACCAGGAAAGCCGCCAGTCCCCAGGAGGTGATTCGGAGGGCGAGGGATTTCAGCGTCATCAGCAGGATGCCGCAGGCCAGATACAGCAGCGTCGGCAGGATGATGGCGCGGACATTCAGGACGTTGGGGTTCTTTTCGCTCCGGTTGAACATTCCGATATTTTTCATGGGTGTTTCCTCCTTGTGCCCGGTTCCTCCCGGCTGAGCCGGAACAGATTTCTTCTTATACTGATCTTCGATAAAAACGACCTGTCGTTTATAACACCAAAGGTGCGTCGAAGACCGTATTAGGCAGGATAACGCGCCCTGCGCGGCATCAGCGTGCAAAGCACGCGTGTTCTCAAACAGGCTTACAGCTCAGAATACAGGAAGTCATAATCCTTGGCGAACTGCTCCCCGTAGGAATCCGGGAAGACAAAGAGCATCAGATGGCGACATTCCGAGAAGGCGTCCGGGGCGATCTCGTTCAGGGTGTCGGGCAATTGCAGGGAGAGCAGATTTTCACAGTTGTCAAAGGCTTCGGATTCGATCACTTCCAGCTTTTCCGGGAGGGTGACGCTGTTCAGATTGCGACATCTGGAAAAAGCACGGACCGGAATGGTCTTCGGCCCTTTGCCGAATCGAACGGAATCCAGCTGGGTGCAGGAGCCGAAGGCATGGGGGCCCATGGTTTCCAGATGATCCGGCAGGACGATTTCTTCCAGAGACCGACATCCCTCGAAGGAGGATTCCCCGATGTCAATCACATCCGGGGGGATTTCCAGCGTGGTCAGAGCGGAGCATCCGCTGAACACGCAGGGAGAGATGATTTTGAGATGCTCCGGCAGCACCGCCTTATGCAGGGACTGACAGGCATAGAACAGGGAATACTCCAGCACGGACAGCCCTTTGGGCAGCCGGATGGATTCCAGCGCCGAGCAGCCGTGGAAGGCGTTGGAATCGATTCGCGACACCGAATCCGGAATCGAGACGGATTTGAGATTTTTGCATCCGTAGAAGGCCTTCTGTTCAATGATCTGAACGGAATCGGGCAGGACGACGCTGCGAAGGGCAGGCCGATTGGCAAAGGCTTCTTCGCCGATGATCCGGACGCCGTACGGCACGGTGTAATCCGCGAGCTCCCGATGGAAGGGATAAAAGAGCAGCTGCTTTTTGACCTGGTTGATCAGAACTCCGTCCTCAACCCGGAACACGGGATGACGATTGGAAACGGTGATGTCTGAGAGAGAAGTGCATCCGGAAAACACATTGCTTCCCAGTTCGGACAGGGAATCCGGGATGTTGATGGATTGCAGCTTTTCGCAGGCGGAAAAGGCGGAATCCCCCAGGGTGTTCAGGCCCTTCGGCAGGGTGACAGCCTGGAGACTCAGGCATTCCGAAAAGGCTTCGGGACCGATCATTTTGACGGAATCGGGAATGCCGACACGCGTCAGAGAGGAGCAGGACTGGAAGGTTGAATAATTGATGCGCCTGACTCCGGCGGGCAGGTCCACCTCCTGCAGGGAAGAGCAGCCGATGAAGGCCCATTCGCCGATGACCTTCACAGAGGGCGGGATGACCACCCGGGTCAGCCCTTCGCACCAGGAGAAGGCGGCCTCCCCGATGCTGGTCACGGAATCGGGAATCACCACGCTGCGGATATTGGCTTCCCAGGAGAAGGCGTTATCCGCAATCGCGGTGACCGGATGGCCTTCATATTCGGCGGGGATTTCCAGATGTGTTCCCTGGCCGTCAAAGCTTTCCAGACGCGCGTTGCCGTCCCGGGTGACGCTGAAGACAAACGATGCCATAGTTGCTCCTTTCTTCGGAGGAAATATTTGGCGAAAAAACCATGGAGATCCGGGAATCAGCTGAGCATGGCCGCGCCGATGATGCCGGCCCTGGAGCCAAGCACAGCCAGCTTGATCTCCGGCAGGGGCTGATCCCTGAAGATGACATGATTGGGGAACTGCTGCCGGATGGGCTCCAGGAGGAAGTCTCCGGCCTTGCTGACGCCGCCGCCGATCACGATCATTTCCGGATCCAGGAAATTCACCACGCTGCCCACCGCCTGGGCCAGATAGGAAATCCACCGGTCATACAGGGCTGTGGCCATGGGCTCCTGCTCCCGGGCCAGATCGATGACCGTCCGGGCCTCGATCTTTGCGATGTCGCCGCCGACAGCCCGGAGGATCGCGCAGCCGGGCTCCACTGCCTCCCGCGCCATGCGGATCAGGGCCGTCGCGGAACAGTACCGCTCCAGGCAGCCGCGGTTGCCGCAGGTGCAGGGAACCCCGTCCAGGCTCATGATCACATGGCCCAGCTCGCCGCCGATGCCGTGGGCGCCGCCCCAGATCTTTCCGTCAATGATAATGCCGGAGCCGATGCCGGTTCCGATGGTGATGAACACGCTGGAAGACGTCCCGCGGCTGACACCTGCTACGCTTTCTGCCAGCGCGGCCACGTTTGCGTCGTTATCGATGAACAGCGGCCGGTCATTCCATTTTTCCCATTCGCTCCAGAAGGGCACGTGATTCCAGCCCATATTGGTGCATTTGATGATCTCCCCGTTCTTCCGGGAGGCAATGCCGGGAATCCCGATACCGACGCGGGAAACATCCTCCGGCGTCAGGGAGAGGATGCGCAGCACGTCTCCCACGCTGTCCGCGATCCGTTTCACCTGTTCTGAAAAGGGGATATCGATCTGGGTGACGATGGAAGTCTCCGCGAGAATCTTCCCCTGATCGTCCACAGCCCCTGTCTGAATCCCCGTGCCGCCTACATCAATACCGATGCTGATCATGCCGTTCATCCTCCTCCTGATCGGTTGGTTCTTTTATGCTCGTTCCTGCTTCCGCGGATCGGGAACAGAACTGCCCCTCCGCAAAATGCAGGTTCCTGTCTGTCATTCTGTTCGGCGGGCTGCTTTGCCCTCAACGTTCCACCGAACGCTCCTCTTCCGTCTGAATCCCGGAGAGTAATTTCGCCGCCGCCGGTTCTCCCAGCCGCTTCAGGCTCAGATTCCGGGCCGCTGTTTCCACGATGATCGCCAGGTTCCGCCCGGGCCGGACG
>CADBLV010000407.1 GCA_902795555.1 uncultured Eubacteriales bacterium
CCGGGCATCAGCCACTCTGTGCGATCCACCGGTTTCAGCAGTTTGTCAAAGGAGTCCCGGATTCGGATGGCGGAAAGCTTCTGCACTGCGTCAAAGAGAGAATCCTTCGCTTCAAAAACGAGCTTTGACCAGATTGGCTTTGTCTCGTCCGGATAACCCATCTTGATTTCAATGGCGGAAAGCTTCCGGATCGCCGTCGCCCTGGTTTCGGCTGAAAGAAATCCGTTCTTTTCCATCCGGAGCTTGTAGGTTTCGATAATTCTTCTGACAAGATCCACGACATCCTTCTTTGCTTCTTCGCCGAAATAGGTCCTGCCGTAGTAAATGCCTACCGGCTCGGAATACATGCCTGATGCCATCCGGTATGCCTGTTTTTCCAGAGACGGATCCGCCGCAACTCCGGTCAGCGTTCTGGAATAGGTTTTCCCCAGAGCAGCCAGCTCCTCGGAAAGGAGAGCGGAACAGGAAGCAAGCGCCTTGACATAGGCCCAATGGAGATAGAGGGGGAAGGTTTCTTCGGAGAAGTATTCTTTCATTTCCCGGATCGCTCTGGGATCATAAACAATCACCATGTCCGGCGCGTTTTCTCCATATAGATCCCGGAGCACCTTCTTCAGATCAAAAGGAGCGGTCAGCGCAGCGGCTTCCTCCACGGTCATGGGATTATGGCATTTGTAGTATTCCGACCACTCCAGCTGGCTCTTGACCTTCGTGGCTACCAGGGCATCAAAGGCCAGCGTATCATCCAGGTACTGCTTCCTTTCCGTCTCCGAAAGGGGAGTGTATTCCAGGAGCTTCGAAATCATGTCCGCATAATAGGCCAGCAGCTGCTTGCCTGCGGGATTGTCATCCGCATAATAGATGGTATCCGGAAGAATGATTTCGGGGCCCAGAATCACAAAGGAGTTCTTCGTTGCATCCTGCATATCCGCTTCCACTGACATCCGTACCGGCAGCTGAATGTCCATCATCAGAAGCTCAGCAGCGATCCGGTTCAGATCCGCCACGTCCCGAATGCCGCGTATTTTCTCCAGCAGGGGAAGCAGCGGAGCAATCCCTTCTCCGTTCCGTCTGTCTGTGTCCAACATCTTCTGATAAAGAGCCGTTGCATACTTCATCTCCGGAATATCCGTCGTTTTTGATCCGTCCGCCATGGCTTTGAAGTCAGCCATCATCAGTTTTTCCACATCCTCATTCAGCTCCGTAAAGCCGCCGGCTGTGGGTCTGTCATCCGGAATAACAGCTGTCTTCAGCCATTCCCCGTTCACCGCCATGTATAGATCGTCCTGAATTCTGATGTTCGTATCGCTCATTTGCTTTTCCCTTTCTTCTTTATCTAAGGAACTGATGGACCTGTGCCAGGCAGACCCATAATCCCTGTCAGCCGGTTGTGTGTCTGTCGGATTTCAAACTGTGGGGAATCCGGGGAACGAGGAATGCGCTTACGGAAGGGTATGGATGTATTCCGTCAGGGCTTTACGGTCGTAGTAGATATCGGCATTGGTAAGGACGTAGTCCGGAGCCGCGCCGCGGTCGATGTCATAGAAGGAACCGTTCTTCATAAACGAAAGACGACGGGGGCTGGAGATGCGGAAGGATGTGCCCCAGGCGCTGGAGATAGGCTGAATGACGCAGGCCCCGCCGGCGGAGTTGCGGCCCAGCAGGGTTACGACGCCGGATTCTTTGAACATGCAGGGCACCAGGTTACCGCTGGAGAAGCTGATGGGAGAGATCAGACAAAACAGGTGTCTGTCGCCCAGCGTGTCTTTCTCGTCAAACACATGGTCGCGGTTGACGTCCGCCCGATAGCTGGAAACACACATCGCGCCGGTCATGGCGTCCTCCATGCCGATGGATCCCACACCCAGGAACCAGGCGATGAGGAACTCCGCGGCGTTGGCATCGCCTCCGCGGTTACAGCTCAGGTCGACGACCACGTTTTCGATGGGGCTGTTCTCACGGGTGATCTGATCATGCGCATACATGATCAGGCCGATGGTGTCCCCCAGCTCCATGGTGTTTACCGTCTCATAGTACGGGTTCGCAGTAAGCTGAGCACTGAATTCGTCAAAGGTGATGTAGGCCGTGTTGCCCACTTCCTCGTAGCCGGGGACACCGTCGGGATAAGCTTTTTCCCTTGCGGATCCGTATCGTTTCTGCGCGTATATGAGGCGGGCGCGGGAAATTCCGAGCGCTGAGTAGTCGATTTCGCCGGTCAGATAAGAGAAGTCATACCAGTTGCTGTGAACATCATCGAGGTATTCAGTGATCAGCCGGTATACCGCCTTGTCGGCGTCAACCGCGCTTGTTCCCTTCAGGAGTTCCCGGAAGCCCACCTCTTTGAACAGCTTATCAAAGCTTGTGATCTTATGGTCTTCCTTCAGGCCGTACAGGGTGTCGAGCATCAGGCAGAGCTCCGCATAGCCAAACTCTGCCAGGGCTTCGCTTCGGTCGCCGGTGGGTGCGGAATAATAAAGCTCTCTGTATCGGGATTCAGACATGTCATCCGTCTTGATCACGCACCGGCCGTTGAAAAAGAGGGTGTCCAGCCAGGTGGGCGAGATGAGGATGTCAGCGACCGTCTGCAACGGAATCAGGTAAAGGCTGTCCTGTCTGATCAGGTCGATGCCGTAGGCGCCAAGGCCTATCTCAAAGGTATCACCGCGGCGGTTCAGGACGCCTGTCCCGACCTTTTGCAGCAGTTCCGCTCCTTCGCTCGTGGTGATGCTGGTCATATCCAGCATGGTAGACTGATCTGCCCGCATGACGAACAGATTGTAGTCCGCGAAGGTCAAAGTGTCTTTGTCAAAATCAACGGACAAAGGGACGTCCGTATCATAGAGCTTATTGATTCTGGTAAAGGTTACGACAGGACCGTCTGCAGCCATCGAGAAATCCACAGTGTTGTGATAGACGTTCATCAGCAGTGCCAGCAGATCGTTGGCCTCGATATATGGCAGGTCGTTCGCGCCGTCCAGGAAGTAGAGCGTCAGCTCTGCACTCGGCTTTTCCCCGCCGTCATAGTATGGGAACGCGGCGCTTGTGATTTCATGAGTCTCTGCCGCAAAGGCCATAACGCCCATGGAGAGAACCATCGCCAGGATCAGAAGAATGCTGATTGTTTTTTTCATTTTCGGGTTTTCCTTTCTGTCGAGGCTGATGCCGAGAGACATGTTTTGCCCACGAGCGCGAAGCGGAGTGACTTGCAAAATAGCCATCCGGCACGAAATGGCAGAGGTGAATGATCGCTCACAGAGGAGAATAGTGAAGCTCCCGGCGAAGTTTAAACGCCGGGAGCAAATGGCTGGCTTCCTGTCAGATCCCGAATTACCGGGCGAGCATCTTCTTGCTCTTGTTCAGGGCCATCAGGTAGATCACATAGGAAATGATCTCAGCCAGGGCAGCGACGATCGCCATGATGGTCTTGGGGGTTCCGTCCTGGATGTTGAAGATATCGACAATGAGCTTCAGGCCGGCAGACAGGCAGAAGGAACCGAGCAGCCAGTTACGGGACTTGTCAACCAGCTTTTTGGTTGCTGCATCCGGATAGGCATCGGACAGGTTGCTGACGCCGGTCAGGACATAGTAGGAAGCATAACAGCTTTCCATTACCATGACAAATTCCATCCAGCTGCCCAGGCGGGGCTTCGCTTCGCCCCAGATCGCGTTGACAATGCCGCAGACAACGCCCAGCAGCGTCGCGAACAGGGCGTTGATGAAGTTTTTGTCATCCTTGCGGCAGTTGATGATACCGATCAGGTTCAGCAGGAACGCGACCAGAGTGAGAACGGCGGCGGCGATTCCGATGATTGCGGTGGGCGTTTTCACCGCTTCCGTGTTCACGACCAGGGTGTCTGCGACGACCACGCTGCTTTCGTCAACAACGGTGCTTTCGATGACCGCACTGTTGTTGGCGATGATGAACACGAGGACGATGCTCAGCACAGCGGCGACCAGCATCAGAATTTCAGCGAGCCAGATCTTTTTGATTCCTTTGAATGTGTTTGGGAATTTCATGGGTTATCTTCCTTCTTTCTTTTTTATTCCTTCATGAGCTTGTTTGCTCAGTACAGGCTATCAGGGGTATTTCTATCTTGCCGGGTACATTGCGTGCACAGGCGGTGTACCTCAGCTATCCTTTTTGAGCGTCATCACACAGCCGGCCAGTGCTGCAACACCGCCCGCGATGGCCAGCCAGACCCTGTTGGTCATTGCAAAGGCATCCAGACCGGAGACTTTTGCGCCGAGTTCCTTCGCTCCTTTGACAATCAGATCGAAAAGCTCTCCATCTGAACCGACCTTCACGAAGCCATAGATTCCGAGACCCAGAGCTACCAGGCCAACCAGCAGGAAAAGCACACCGATTTTTTTCATTTCAAGATTCCTCCCATTTTTTCCCATGCTCCGGTAAGGGAACATGGTTAGCATACTGCCGCTCCTCCAAAAGGCGCGGATGCATCATTATGTTGCATCGGTCCCGGCACATGTAAGCTTGTGCAGCCGTTCTGACGTCCGACACAAAGATCAGTATAACAAAGAAAACGTTGCAAAAGCGTAACAAAAAACGCAAAAAACAAGGAAAAATTGAAGAATTTTGTTCATTTTTTCCAAATTTTTCGAATTTTGTTGAAAAATATCCCATAACCTGAATGAAACTGGCATCGAACTGTCACGTTCCATTGTCGCGAACGGTTTTGTCCGGCTGCAGCAGGCGAGCCCTACTTCAGCATCGGCTTCCAGTCGTTTGCTGTGTCCAGAAACAGCTCCGCATATCGGCCCTCTGCCATGATCTGCATCAGTCCGTCCATATGCCAGATCCAGTTGGTTTTGAGCACATCTTCCTTTTCCAGCCAGAACACCCGGCCTTCCTCGGAAGAGACCAGCTCTCCGGAGAACCGATCAGCCCTGAACAGGAACACAACATATCGGGAACCGTCTTCATTGATCCAATCCTTCACGCCGCAAAGCTGCGGATGCTCAATGGTGAGTCCGGTTTCTTCCTTCATCTCACGGATTACCGAATCAACGATCGGCTCATGCTCTTCTATATGGCCGCCGGGGAAAATGATCCCGCCGGCATATTTCCCGACCTTTTCTTCCACCAGCACCTTCGTACCGTTTTGAATCATGCACATATTGGTGAGAACGACCCGTTCTGTCCGTTCCATTCCAAATCCCCCTTTGAGCAATCCATTCATGTCTGCCATGCTACCGGGTACATGATACCACATTTACCACTTTTGTGGCAAAGCGATCAGACAATCACCGGTGTTTCATACCCGATCGGGAATATAATGTGACTATCATGATTGTTCGCGGAGGAATATTATGTCCACAAACGTTATTGGAGATTTTATCCGAAAAAGCCGAAAGGCAGTCGGACTGACGCAGGAGGAATTTGCCATGCGCTCCGGCCTGGGTCTTCGTTTTGTACATGAGCTCGAGACCGGAAAACCTACTGTCAGACTGGATAAAGTGAATCAGGCGCTGGCCATGTTTGGCATGGAAGCAGTTCCCGGCAGGCTGCCCAGAGAATCGGGTGATGTAACATGAGCATACGGATGAAATACAGAAGTATCTTGCTTTTGCTCGTATTCTTCATGGCTGTCGCAGCGATGTTTCAGGAAACAAAGGCTTTGGCGGACGAAATGAAATATACTCAAACCATCTGTCCCCTTGAAAGAAACGGAACCGCGCTGTATCTGTCGCAAACTTTACTCAGCGGAACGCAGCCGCAGAAGCAGATTCTGCTGGTTCACGGCGTGACGTATTCTTCCCATGAGTTTGATATCGATTATCAGGACTACAGCCTTGTCAGGCTGCTGGCCCGGAACGGATACGGCGTATGGCAACTGGACATCGCGGGATTCGGAAGATCTGAA
>CADBLV010000408.1 GCA_902795555.1 uncultured Eubacteriales bacterium
AGGAGATGAGCGCGGCTGGAATCACGGACGCGTCTACCGATGAGGAAAAGGCGAAGGCCAGGGAAGATGCCGAAGCGAGCCTGCTGATGGTTCTGCTGTCCATGGGCTACGCAGACGAACAGTCCTATGTGGAACGGGCGATGAGCGAACTGGAAGACGAAGAAATCATGAATCGCCTGTATGAAGCAGTCACAAAGGATGTCACGGTGACAGATGACGAAGTCATCAACTATTTCAATGCCCTCGTCGAAGAGGATGCCGCCAAGGCCCAGGCCTATCCGGAAACCTATGTCCAGATTTACGAGGACTTCCAGCATTATCTGCCCTATCCGGAATATGTGGAAATGATCCTGGCGGACACAGAATATCGGGATTATGCCGCTTTCTTTATCCCTGAGGGCTACCGGGCTGTGACGCATATCCTGCTGCAGCCTGATGAAGAGCTGATGAACACCTGGCAGGGACTGGTGGCCCGGATGGAGGAGCAGAAGCAGGAAGCGGAATCCACGACGGATGCCGCCCCCGCTGAAGCACCTGCCGAGACAGCCGACGGCACAGTTGCTGAAGCACCTGCCGAAACAGCCACCGCCGAACCGCAGCCCACGGAAGAACCGGTTACTCAGGAGATGGTTGACGCCGCGGCCAAGGCCATTATGGACAGCCTGCAGCCGAAGATCGACGAGATTAAGCAGAAGCTGGCGGACGGTGCCAATTTCAACGACCTGGTGGCCGAATACGGCGCGGATCCCGGCATGAGCGAGGAAGAAAACCGCGCCGCCGGATATCAGCTCCACGCCTTTACGACCGGCTATGATCCCGCCTTCTTCCAGACAGCCATGGCGCTGGAAAAGGTCGGCGATGTCAGCGAACCGGTTCTGGGTTCCAACGGCGTCCATCTGATTTATTACATGAAGGACATTCCTTCGGGAGCCGTTGAGCTGACCGATTCTCTGAAAGAGATCATCAAGAATATTCTTGCCGATGAAAAGAAGGAAGAAGCTTATAACACGGCTGTCGCGAATTGGACGGAAGAGAAGGCGACTGTGACAGAGGCGGGTAAGCAGTGGAATACAAACGGAGAAAACGCGGCGAATCAGATTATGATGATGATCAACGGCATCTCCACCGAAACCACCGACGCCGGAACAACCACTGAAACCACAGAGGCCGCGACAGGAACCGAAACCACCCCGTAACCCCGAAGCATAAATCCATCATCAACACAGCAGCCCGTTTGCAACGATGCAAACGGGCTGCGTTTATTGTCCGGGCAAATCCCTGTGTCCTGGTCGATCCCTGTGGCCTGCCCGCCCGGGCTTTCCGACCGAAGCTGCCGCTTCGTGATTTGTGCTATTTCCGATCCGCGCGTTTTTTGGGGAGGACGGCCAGGCGGACATGACCGTCCCGCAGAGCATACAGCCAGAAATTTTCCCGAAGGGGCCATTCAGGGACGGGAAGGGAGGCTGTGCCGGTGTTCATGGCCTGAACGTAATACACCCGACCGGACAGGCGCACCTGGGTCAGGCTGTTATATCGACGGAACATTTCCATGGCTTTGCCGCGGGACAGCTAATGTGTCAGCGTCAGATGTCCGGAGATCGGCCGCTTCCAGTATTCCCGCGATTCTCCCTGCGGACGGGCATTTTGCCACGCGGCCTCAAAATCCCGGCAAACCTCTTCCGTCATGTCTCTGGCCAGGGCGGACAGCCCCAGATATACATCGATGCTGTCCATCTCCGGCAGGATTTCCAGCTCCCGCTGAGCCAGAATGGCGCCGCTGTCCACGGATGGGGCGAGGGCGTGCATCGTGATCCCGGTTCGGCTGAGCCCCCGATCCATCGCGGCCTCAATCGGATAATAGCTTCGCCCCTCCGGCAGAAGGGAACTGTGCAGATTCACCCCGCGAAAGCAGGGAAGATCCTCCGGCACGGGAATGATCCGGTCGTATTCCGCCGAATAGATCAGCTGGCATCCTTCCTTCAGGAAAAAGGAGCGGATTTCCTGCGCGCCGATTGACTCATAGTGCACCGGAATCCCGGCGGCTCCGGCTTTGCGGGTAATCCCTTCCTCCACCATGTAGTCTTCATCATGATGATAGGTATAGAGGGCCAATATCTCATGCTGCTTCAGAAAGAAGTCAAAACACGGCAGAAAAACATCCGAACCGAAATAAACCAGTTTCAAAATGGGGTCCTCCTTCCACGCGCTCCGCGGTTTCCCGTCAGCCCTGTATTTCAACCCGAACAGGGAACGCATATCCGTCTTATACCGTGATAATCAGCGTGTTGAAGCCCTGGAAGCGGCGGTAATCAAAGCTTTTGGCCTGCTTGCGAATCAGCAGGATGCCCGTTGCGTCCAGATCGTCGCTGTCCGTCACGGATCCGCCCTGCAGGGAGAATGGATCAAAGGCCAGCGCGTCATCCCGCAGATGCAATTCGAACATGTCGTCCGGGCGTGCCAGCACGGTAATCTGAATATAACCGTCGTCCCGGCCCTGAAATCCATGCTTGAGAATGGCCAGCCCCAGCTCTTCCACAGTCATCATCACGGTATACTGCTGGCGGGGCTTTGCTTCCCAGTATTCGCAGAAGGCTTCCAGATCCTGACTGGCCTGTCCCACGCTCGTGTTGGTGGAAAGAATGGTGCGCCGGAAAACCCGGTCCTGCGAAATCGTTCGGATTGTCAATCGTCCGCTTTTTTGCCGGATGACGACCCAGCAGGTGATCAGCAGCAGCGATAGGATTTCCGAGAGCGGAAACAGCCACCAGAATCCCCGGAGACCGAGAGATGCGCAAACCAGC
>CADBLV010000409.1 GCA_902795555.1 uncultured Eubacteriales bacterium
CGCCAGTACGACGGAAACCGGGAAGATTCCTTCGCAGAACCATGTGGGCATGTAGACATTGAACAGGGAAACGAACAGTCCGTCGTTGCCGCCGGTGACCGCATTGGAATTGAACAGGTTCTGCCACATGACGGCCAGAGTCCACTGGGGCATGATATACGGAAAAATAAAAATGGAGCTCAGGTATTTTTTGAATTTCAGATTCGTGCGTGTCACCAGGTAGGCGAATACGCCGCCGTAGAGGATCGCGCCGAAACAGGCGAAGATGCTGACAAGGACGGAATTCAAAAGCGGCGTCCATAAGTAGATGGAAGCCACGCTGCGCGTCACACGTTCCCGACCGACGCGGGTGGTGATCGTGTCTGTGAACAGATTGGTCCAGTTATAGGTGGTCAGCGTGGTTCCCAGGGCATCCACCTGGGAATCGACTGCCTTTTCCTGGGTGTCGATGCTGCCGGGATGGAGACGCACTGTATCCCGGACGATGGTGAACATGGGGAAAATGGTTGTGATCGTGAGAATGATTCCCAGCATGAGCAGAATCGCATTCTGAGGTTTGGAAATATAGGTCCTGAAGCGATTCATGGTCCTGCGGAAGCCGCTCGCGCGGCCGGCCTGAGCAGTGGTCATCTCTTTCCTTCCTTTCATTGTAGTTTACCGGTAAGGAAAGGGGCGGCGTGCCGGGAAATCCCTGACGCGCCGCCCGCATCGGACAATCCTGTCGGTTGAATTACTTGCTGGCAACGATACCGTCGATCCAGTCACTCATGGTTCCGGAGACGGAAGCACAGTACGCCGGTTCTTCGACGACCAGCTTGCCAGTGTTGATCCACCAGTCATATCCGCGGTCGTTCTTGGCCGGGAATTCCTCGCCGCCGTCATTGCTGTGATCCTGCATGCAGGCGGGAACGGGAGCATAACCGCCCATGTCCTTGCCCCAGGCCTTGAAACCGTCTTTGGTGGTGGTCATATAGGCGATGAGGGCGCAGGAGGTCCAGGGCAGGGGGCTGGTCTTGGTCAGCATCAGATAGTGCTTGTACGCATAGCCGCCGATGCCTACATAGTCATCCTGATAGGCAGCCACGGTGATGTTGTTTACGGAACTCTCAGCGGTTTCTTCCACGCTGCGCAGCTTGGAATATACCAGCAGGCCAGCCTGATCCTTGGCGGAGGTGGTAACCAGCGTGTTGCAAATCGGGCCATCGTCGGTTTCTTCGTTGTATTTCTCGCACCACAGATAGACCCATGCCAGACCGTACTGCACGTTGTCGCCGGACAGGCCCAGATCGGCCGCGTCCTGCTTCATGTCTTCGATCAGCTTGTCGTCTTCTTCGTTTTTGCCGTCCCAGGCTTCATAAGCTTCCTTGGCGATGGTGGCATACTTATCGTTGGTCATCATATAAAGGAAGTTTTTGCCAACCAGCTCGGAATTGACGCCCATGAACAGGGGGGCTTCGCCTTCGCGGACGAAATCCCACATGTTTTTGAAGGTCTTGCTGCCGGTGTTGTTGAACATGAAGACCTTGTTCAGGGTCTGCAGCGCGAGGGGATTCTCGTTGCCTTCCTTGGCGACGCCTTCCGCCTCGATCCAGTCCTTCGGAACAAAGTTCAGCAGCAGGCCGGTGTCCAGCATCTTGCTCTGGATCTGATTGCCGTCCTGAATCAGCGTCATGGACATGACATGATTCGCGCCGTTGATATCTTCGGTCAGCTGATCGAAGATCTTGTTTTCCTTGGGCTGCTGCCAGCCGCCTTCATAGTCCAGTGTATAGCTGGGATCGATCGCCTGCAGGGCGGCGACGAACTCCGGTAGCACGCTCTTGCCGCGGCTGGAGTTTCCGACCGCGTCAAACCGCTTGCCGTTAGCCTCTTCAATGGCCTTTTTGAACAGCTCTTCAAGCGTCATCGTCTGCGCCTGCGCAATCACTTCCTCCACGGATTCCGCGGCGGCGAAGGAACAAAGGCTCAGCACCATGGCCAGAGCCAGGAAAAGGGAAACGAGCTTTTTCATAATCAAAGACTCCTTTGTGATTTTTTTACGGCTTCCGCCGTTGATACAGCTATTATACACATTTTTGTCGAAAAATCAACCAGATATTCCATTTTTCGGAAATTCGTTTGCAGGCGTCAGAAAAAAGCGGATTTCGGACTGACCGGGTTCATTCCGGCCGGAACCACCGGAGCGCTTTCAGATTGATTTCCCGGAAGCGCTCCGGCACCAGGGCGGCCACGGCGGCTTCCAGGTCTTCCTCTTCCAACCCCAGGGCGCCGGAGCGCAGGGCGGCACCCAGCAGGATCAGGTTCAGAACCTTCGGATGGCCGACCTCTTTCAGACCCAGGCCGGATTTGACCACGGTCAGATGCGCTGCTTCCTGCGCCAGATAGTCCAGCATGCTTTCCGGCTGATAGCTTTCAGGGGACAGGGCGGCGGTGACCGGTGTGACGCCCCGGTCGGACACGATCATCCGGCCTTCCGGCTTCAGATAGGGCAGCATCCGCGCGCCTTCCCCGGGCTCGAAGGCGATGATCAGATCCGCTTCGCCCAGGGCGATCATCGGAGAATACAATCCTTCTCCCATCCTCAGATGACTGAAGACGCTACCGCCCCGCTGAGCCATGCCGATGGTTTCGGCGGACAGCACCGGGATGCCCCGACGCATGGCTGCCGCGGAAATCAGGCGGGAGGCCAGGACGGTTCCCTGGCCGCCGACGCCGCAGAGAATCAGATTCTTATTCATGCTTTTCACCTCCGCAGATGGCTCCGGTGGGGCAGATCCGGCCGCACAGGAAGCATCCCGTGCACTGGGCGTGATCCACCTGAACGTTTTTCCCGTCAAAACGCAGGGCAGGACAGCCGATTTCCCGGATGCATTTTTTACATCCTACGCACCGTTCGGGATCAATTGACACCCGGCTTTGCGGCCTGCTCAGGGCAATGCAGGGAGAGCGGAAGATGATCGCCTTGACACCGGGCTGATCCGCGGTTTTCCGCACGGTTTCCACCGCCAGGGGGAGATTCAGGGGATCCACGACCTCCACATGCTCTACGCCGATGCCCCGAAGGATGTTTTCCATGCTGACCTTACTGACGATGTCTCCCATCATGGTGCGTCCTGTTCCGGGATGCGGCTGATGGCCGGTCATGGCGGTGGTGGAATTATCCAGAACCACCAGCGTGAACGACGCCTGATTATATACCGCGTTTACCACTCCCGGAATCGCCGAGGCGAAGAAGGTCGAATCCCCTACGAAGGCAAAACAGAACCTGTCCTTTTCCAGATGGCTGACGGCCTGAGCGATGCCCAGCCCCGCGCCCATGCACAGACAGGTGTCCACCATGTCCAGGGGCATGGCGTTGCCCAGAGTGTAGCAGCCGATGTCCCCGCAGAAGATCGTTTTCTTTCCTTTCATTGCCTGCTTC
>CADBLV010000410.1 GCA_902795555.1 uncultured Eubacteriales bacterium
CCTTCTCCGGTATAGATAATGCCCATTACATCTTTCATCTTCATTGATTCCTTTCCATATCGGTCATTAGGCCGTATTTCGTCAGGCCGTATTATTTCTGGTCAAAGGTATAGTTCTCATCAACCTGCTGGCCGGCCGGCACGGACACGCCCGCGGGAAGCGTAATCCCCATTCCGACCACGGCGATGTTGCCCGTGTCTTCTCCTACAAAGGATCCGGCGCCGATGGTGGCGTTTTCCGCAACAATGGCTCTGCGAACCACAGCACCCCGTTTGATGACGCTGCCCGGCATAATCACGCTGGATTCAACCGTTGCGCCTTCTTCAACAATGACGCCGGCAAACAGCACGGAGTGATTCACATGTCCGTATACTTCGCAGCCTTCGGTAATCAGCGTGTCAGTCACCGTTGCGCCTTTGGCAATATAGTGTGGCGCCATTCCGGGATTGCGGGCAAAAATACGCCATTTCTTGTCATGCATGTCGATCGGCATCGGACTCTGCAAAAGGTCCATATTGGCCTCCCACAGGCTTTCAATGGTTCCGACATCCTTCCAGTAGCCTTTGAAGCTGTATGCTACCAGCACCTGCTTGTCGGCCAGCATGTTCGGAATGATGTTCTTTCCGAAATCATTGGAGCTCTTCTTGTCGTTCTCGTCCTCGGTCAGATAATGGCGAAGCTTTTCCCACGTAAAGATGTATACGCCCATGGAGGCTTTGTTACTCTTGGGATTTTTCGGTTTTTCCTCAAATTCGACAATCCGATCCTCGCTGTCAGTGTTCATGATACCGAATCGGCTGGCCTCTTCCCACGGAACCTCACGCACGGCGATGGTGGCGTCAGCCCCGTGCCGGATGTGAAAATTCAGCATGGCGTTATAGTCCATCTTGTAAATGTGGTCACCGGAAAGAATCAGCACATAATCAGGATTGTATTGCTCGATGAAGGCCATGTTCTGATAAATGGCGTTCGCGGTTCCGCGATACCATTCGCTGCTCTTGGCCTTCTGATAAGGGGGTAACACGAAAACGCCGCCGTTGGAAATATCCAGATCCCACGGAGCACCCGATCCGATGTAGGCATTCAGTTCCAGCGGCTGATACTGCGTCAGCACGCCTACGGTATCAATTCCGCTGTTGGTACAGTTGCTTAGCGGGAAATCGATAATCCGATATTTCCCGCCAAAGGGAACGGCGGGCTTGGCGACGTTCTTTGTCAGGATTCCCAGACGGCTCCCCTGTCCGCCTGCCAGTAGCATTGCTACACACGTTTTTTTCCTTAGCACAGAATGACACACTCCTTTTGAAGATATGGTATAGTCCTTGTTTGCTCTATTTTACCTTGATTTGACTGCTTTCGTCAAGACAAAAATGAAAAAAAGGACGTTGTGATTTATTTTTCTTGCTGGTATAATGAAAAAAGACGCCGGAGAATCATTTTTTCGGGAATCCGGGCGCCTTGAACACCGTTTAATGGATGGAGGGGTTCCATGCCTGAGGATTATCTCCAGGAGTCTCCAGCCGCTTCTTCTCTGGATTTTTCCGCTATGTACGATCAATATGCCACGGATGTGCTTCGTGTCTCGTATTATTACCTGGGGGATCGTCAAAAAGCAGAAGACGTCACTCATGATGTCTTTGTCAGGCTGCTCACCTCCCGGCCTTCTCTGGTGGCCGGAAAAGAAAAAGCCTGGCTTCTGAAGGTGGCTCTCAATCGTTGCCGTGATTTGTGGCGCAGTTCCTGGGTCAAGCGGGTTGTGCTTGGTCATCCGGCTTTCGAGCTCATTCCTGCCCCCGACGAGCTGGGAAATCTGGCTGAGGATCAGTCACTGGCCGAGGCGGTTAACCGTCTCCCACCTGAATTCAAGGAGGTTGTTCTTCTGTTTTATTATCAGGGATACAGCGTTGCTGAGATCTCGGCTCTCCTGCAAATCCCCGAAGGAACGGTTTCTTCCCGCCTCTCAAGAGCCCGTACACGACTGAAAAACGATCTGGAAAGGGGTTAATGACTGTGGATCAACTGAAAGACTTTCGCATCTCGGCCAATCGTGCCCTGGGTGGGCTTACTGCCGATGACACGCTGAAAACCCGCGTTCTGAGCACGGTGCTCTCGGCCGATTCCCAACCCCTTCCCGCAACTCGTCTCAGGCGGGTTGTTCCAGCGCTGGGTGCCGTGCTATGTGTTCTGGCCCTTGTTCTTGTCCTGCTGGATTCAGCTCCCTCAGTCACCGCGGTCGATCAGCCCCGGCTCACGTCTGTCTCCGCAGGCCGTCGGCATGAGGGCTCCTCGCTCCCCGATGATAAAAAAACTTCCTCCTTCTCTGAAGAGACAAAGGAAGTGCAACTGGTTCTGAATGGCGTCAGTTATGTCACCCGGGTCGAAGTCTCCCCCGTGCCCTCCGTCACTTCTTCGATCGGAACGATGGGTGATCTTTCTGCCTTTTCCGATGTTTTCCCGGACAGCGCGCGGATCTATGAAACGAACATCTCCGGCATCATCGCGGTGGAAAGCGGGAATGCCTTCGTGTTTCTTTGTCCCGCGGCTGACTGAGTAGGCTTTGAGAACGTTCTATTTATCTATCTCTTGCCGGCTTCTTCCAAATATTTTTCCAGCTTCCGCTTCACTCGCTGCAACGCGTTATCAATGGATTTTGAATGTCGATGCAGCATTTCTGCAATCTCCTGATAACTCTTTCCGTCCAGATAAGAGCTCAGCACCTCTTGCTCCAGAGGAGACAGCACCTCGCTGATCTTGGCATGGATGTCCCCAAGGTCCTCCCGGTTGATGATTAATTCCTCCGGGTTGGCTGCGTGTCCCTCCATAATCACGTCCATCAGCGTTCGGTCGCTCTCTTCATCATACAGGGGCTTATTAAGGGAAACGTAGCTGTTCAGCGGAATGTGCTTCTGTCGGGTTGCGGTTTTGATGGCAGTGATTATTTGTCGTGTAACACAAAGCTCCGCAAAAGCCCGGAAGGAGCTCAGCCGCGTAGGCTTGTAATCCCGGATGGCCTTGTACAGGCCGATCATCCCTTCCTGCACGATATCTTCATGGTCAGCCCCAACCAGGAAATAGCTGCGTGCCTTCGATCGGACGAAGTTTTTATACTTGTTCAGCATATATTCTTCTGCCGCGGCGTCACCTTCGTGGCACAATGCGATGATTTCCTCGTCGGGAAGTCCGGCGAATCGATCCGTCAGAAGCGGATCCATCTTTTCTCCGTCGTAATTCATGTCCCTCTCCCGGTTCGGCTATCCGCCACCGCATACATCATGATCCCTGCGGCCACAGATGCATTCAGACTTTCAATTTTACCCTTCATCGGAAGGGATACCCGCTCGTCACATTTCTTCTCAGTCAGAGGGCTGATACCCTCGCCTTCAGCACCGATCACCAACGCCGTTCCGCCCTGAAAGGATACCTTTCGGTAATCCGTTCCGTTCATGGTCAACGCATATACCCAGATGTTCTTTTTTTTCAGTTCATCGATGCACTGATTGATATTCGTAACACGTGCTACAGGCATATACTCCACGGCTCCCGCGGAAGCCTTCACTGCAGCAGGCGTCAATCCGACGCTTCTGTGTATCGGTACGATTACCCCGTGAGCTCCGGCACATTCCGCAGTTCGGATAATAGCCCCCAGATTATGGGGATCGGTGATTCCGTCCAGAAGGATCAGGAAAGGCTCCTCACCCTTTTCAGTCGCCCGGTCGAGTATATCCTCCAAAGTTGCATATTGATAGGCCGAAGCAACAGCAATCAATCCCTGATGCTGCGTGGTAATCTCGTCCAGTCGACTCTTGTCTACGACCTGAACCGGAATTTTCCGCTCCTTGGCCGTGCTCACAATCTCGCGGGCGGAGCCGGACAGCTCCCCGCGTTGAACCATCAGTTTTTCAAGATCACGCCCGCTTTTCAGCGCCTCCCGGATGGGATTCCGGCCGGTCAGGATATACTGTTCCTGCGGCTCGCTGTGATTCCCCGTCCTGTGATGAGCGCTGTAGGATGCCTGTTCCCTGTATTCAGACCGTTTCTCCATTGTGTGCCTCTTTCCGTTCTCTGATCATTTCTTCCCGTTTCCTGCGAACTTCCGCTGCCAGACCGCAGCTTTTTTCTCCCTCCGGACATTTCCCCCGCAGGCAGGCAGGCCCGGCGTCCCCAAACAAAGCGGGGGCAACGTCCATACAGAGCCGGTGCATTTCCGTTGCCATGTCACGAATTTCCCATTGAGCCCGGTTGCACATTCGAAGCCGGAAAAAATGGAATAGTTCCCGTACATTCATGGTCATCAGAACCCGCGTTTCGCAGGCATTTGGAAGTACAAATCGAGCATCCTCGTTGGCGGATTCGCCCGAAGCGCCCAAAGCCTGCTGCCATTCGGTATACCATCCTTCCATTGTACTCATCTGTTCGTGATATTTCTGAACAGCGTCGTTTCCCAGTGCAGCAATTCGCGGCGGTATGATATAACCGAATCCGTCCTCATAAGAAACATATCGCTGGCTCTGCACGGAAAAGCTGGCGATCCGGTGCCTGGTCAGCTGAGCCAGCAGCACCCGGCTCACTCCCTCGATGCCGAAGGTGAAGCTGGCGTGTTCAAAGATGGATTCGTGCCCCATATTTTTCAAACGTTCAATAAAAGCCTCCTGATTTTGACGGGTGATCTTTTCCGTCAGAGAAGCGATGTCCGTCCTGGCATAACAGAGTTTCGCCCCCAGAGCCACTGCCTCCTCGGGAGAAAGTGTATGCCGGATCAGAACCACTTTCAGTTTTCGCGCCTCTGCCATGTTCATATCCTCCGAAATTCATTCGTTTTCCGTGTTCACTCTATGGTCTCGTTCATGCGAGGGCTCATGGGGCTCATCAGCGTCAGGCGTTCTTTCGCTGAAAGCCACCTCCTTTAAGGCGCTCAGGCGTTCCTCCTGCCCCGTCAAAAACCAGAATCCAACCAGCGCCTCAAACGCTGTCGAAGATGCGTAATCCTCCTTCTCCTGATGCCTTGGTGAGGGATGCCGCGCATGAGCATTGCGGCCACGCCGGATGATGTCCTTTTCTTCGTCTGTCGCCTCTGCCTCGATCTGTTTTAAAAGGGTAGCCTGAGCATGGGCGTTCACATACTGCACACAGGTGCGATGCATATGATGAACGGTCATCCGCCTGCGAATCAGGACGTTTCGCACGATCATTTCCCAAACAGTGTCTCCGATGTAAGCCAGTTGAAGCGAGTTGAAAGTCTTTATTTCTTCCCTGGACATTCCTCCGGCTGTGAACAGATTCAAGCAATCCCCTCCGACATTCCGCCCCGGTCTCCCGGCCGTTTTGAAGACTTTCCCTCGGCAGCTCTGCCTGGCGGCTTTATCCTTAATACAATATCATATTCCCATTCCGATGGCAAGTATAATCGAACGGATGTCCAGGGCAGTCTCATTTGAAAGGGACGCCAAAATGTAAGGAATGGTCATAAAGATTGCCAATTAGCCAAAAGGATTGGAAGGGGGTAAAAACGAATAAAAACAACGAGGTGAGGCGCTTTGAGGAAAGTGAAAGAACTCTCGTTGGACAGGCTGGTAGAGCTAATCGAGGACAACATACCAGATCCAAGAAGACCGGGAGGAAAC
>CADBLV010000411.1 GCA_902795555.1 uncultured Eubacteriales bacterium
CGTGTCGCTGGAAACGCCCATCGGTGAGGAAGAAGACAGCCATCTGGGAGATTTCATCCCGGCTGAGGATGCCCCCGCTCCCGCTGAAGCCGCGTCCTTCGCCCTGATGAAGGAGCAGCTCATGGACGTGCTGGATACGCTCACGCCCAGGGAGGAAAAGGTGCTCCGGCTCCGTTTCGGCCTGGACGACGGACATCAGCGGACCCTTGAGGAGGTTGGGAAGGAATTTAACGTCACCCGGGAGCGGATCCGTCAGATCGAGGCCAAGGCCCTGCGCAAGCTCCGGCATCCTTCCCGCAGCAAAAAGCTCCGGGACTATCTCGATTAATCGTTTCACGAGGATCCTTCCATGCTGGATGAACGATTATCCCTGGTTTATGATCTCTATCCCGCCTGCCGTCTGGCGGCGGATATCGGAACCGATCACGCTCATCTGCCGGCCGCGCTGCTTCAGCGCGGCCGCTGTCAGCGAATGATCCTGACGGACATCAGTCCTTTCGCCCTGGAAAACGCCCGCGGGGAAATGATCCGCCGGGGCCTCACGGATCGCGTCACCCTGTGCTGCGGCCCGGGCCTTGCCCCGCTTTCCGAACCGGTGGAGGCTATCTCCGTGACAGGCATGGGTGGCCGGACCATCCGTCAGATTCTTCTGGAAGGGCAGGAGAAGCTCTCCGGCGCCGTGCTGATCCTTTCCGCCCACACAGACTGGCCTCTGATCCGGGAAGCCGTCATGGCTGTCGGTTATCATCTGGATCGGGAAGAGCCCTGTCTGGCTGCCGGAAGGTTCTATCTCGTGCTCCGGGCCCTTCCCGGCCGGGAGCCTCTGACGCCGCAGGAAATCCGTCTGGGAAAGCCCCTGTTCGCTTCCGCCTCTCCCCTGCTCAGGCCGTTTCTGCTCCGTCGCGAGGAGATCCTCCGAAGGGAGCTGCGGGGTCTTTCCTCCACGGCGCATCCGGATCAGGAAAAAATCGCCCGGGTCATGTCCGATCTGAAGGTTTATGCCGATTCCATCAGAAAATGAGGTGAAAACACCATGACTGTACAGGATGTTTATCGCGTGCTTAACGAGGTAGCCCCCTTTGAAACCCAGGCGGATTTTGATAATTCCGGCCTGCTCATCGGTTCACCCGCTCAGGAGGTGACCGGTATTCTCCTGGCCCTGGACGTCACCATGCCCGTCATTGATGAAGCCCTGGCTCTGGGAGCCCAGCTGATCATCACCCATCATCCCCTGATGTTCTCCGCCCGCAGACGGATCACCGACGAGGATACGGAAGGCAGGCTGATCACCCGGCTGATCCGCGGCAATCTGAGTCTCATCGCCGCCCACACCAATCTGGATCAGGCTCCCGGCGGGATCAATGATACCCTGGCCGCCCTCTGTGAACTGCAGGAAGTATCCGGCGAGGGGTTCTTCCGCTACGGAGTCCTCCCATCTCCGATGACTGCCGGCTGTCTCGCCGGTTTTCTGCGGGAGCGTCTGGGAGATGCGGTTCGTCTCATGGGCCCGGAAAGCGCCCTCGTTTCCCGGATGGGGGTTTGTTCCGGGGGTGGCAGCGACGAATGGATCCTGGCCCGGGACGCGGGCTGCCAGGCTTTCCTCTCCGGCGAAATCAAACATCATCACGCCCTGGCCATGGCGGACGCGGGCATTGTAGCGCTGGAGTGCGGCCATGACGCCACGGAAGCCCCCGGCATCCGTGCCCTTGCGGCAGCTTTACAAAATGCCCTGGATGAGATACAATGGAAGGTGCGGGTTTACGAATCCTCGTCTCCCGCGTATGCGTTTCCCTCAATCCCGTGACAGGCGGTCCCCTGTCGGAAGGAGGCTGTAATGGAACAGTTTGAAGCATTGTGGGTGTATCAGACGGAAGATCTGAAGGCGGAAGCCATCGCCCTGAACATGAAGCGCTCCCCGATTCGGCTGAAAGTCGAAAAAACGGTCGAGCTGATTAAGGATCGTCAGAAGCAGTATAAGCAGATCGAAGATGATATCAGCGCCATGGCGGATCGAAAGGATGTCCTCTGCCAGGCCGTCGTCCATTCCAAATCCCAGTTGGCCGCCCTGCAGCAGCGCTTTGAGGAAGATCCCCCCGCCACGGCGGAAGCGGTGAAAGCAATGCTCGCCGAGGTCAGCCGCTGCCGGGAAACCATCCGCCAGTATGAATCGGAGATCAGCCGCATGGTGAAGGAAGCAGCCGCTCAGGACAAGCTGCAGCTGTCCGTCCGCCGCGAAGCCGCCTCCGCCAAGAAAACCTTTGACGAGCTCAAGGCGAAATACGAGGAAGAATCCAAAGGCATGAAGATGGAGCTGGACAGGCAGCGCCAGGCGGCCAAAGATCTGGAGGCGAACGTTCCCCCGGAGCTTCTGGAGGAATATAACGTCATCAAGCGCCATATTTCCCCGCCTGTGGTTCGCCTCCGATTCGGCCAGTGCTCCGGCTGCAACACCTCTCTCCCCTCCGCCACTCTGTCCAAGATCAAAAACGGCGCCCTGGTGGAGTGTGAAACCTGCGGCCGGATGATCATTCAGTAACGGAGGTACAGCCGGTTCCGATGCGGATCTTTCATTCCACCGGAACAGGCTCCGCTTAAAAAACCCCGCTCCGGCGGGGTTTTAGTTTGCGGAGGCGCAACCGATCCTGTTTTTGGATCTTCTGGTTTTCAGGAACAGTCTCTCCGTGAAAAAACCCCGCGTGCGCGGGGTTTTTTCCGTATTTCGGCCTTCGGGAAAAGCATATACCCGTTCAAAAACAGGCATAACGTCCAGCGGAGC
>CADBLV010000412.1 GCA_902795555.1 uncultured Eubacteriales bacterium
CGTCACCGTTTCATTGTCCGGATCATTACCCCAGTATCGCTTGACCTGAACGTGATCCTGGGTTGTCACCGCTGCATAGGGATATTTATCATTTGTTGGGGTGCCCCCATTGAGATTCAGTTCTTTCCAGCCCTCTGCAGAATAGATGGTAATCGAATCTGCTGTCCCATTGGGGGATTCATCGTCGCTGTGCTCTCCGCGGGCATCCCGGATCAGCAGATCCATCTCGATCGCCTTGCTCTCCACAGGCATGGTGAGAATATACTCAATATGAGGCTGATCTGTTGTGTATGTTGTCCCGAGTTTGAAATCCGGATGTGTTTCCATATAGTCTTCCAGTGGCGTATTGGGATCGCCGGCCCATTTGGATACGCTCTCCCATCCGTACCATTCCACCTGCCATGGTCCTGTTCCCCCAAGGATATCCGCGCTGAAAACGATCGGCTCATTGGGAACGAATGTCTCATGGTCACAATAGATGTCCACAGGGAAATCATATCGGATATAATATCCCTCTTCCGCAAAGGGAATCGTTGAAACCGGTTCGGGAGTCATGGTCGGTGAAGATTCCTCGGTGGGCGCTGGTGCTGATGTAATCCCGGATGTAAGTTCTTCTGTGGGCGCCGGTGTTGAAGTGACACCGGGCGCGGGTTCCTCTGTGGGCACCGGTGTAGTTGTGACACCGTGCGCGAATTCCTCTGTGGGAGCCGGTGTTGATGTCATCACGGGCGTAGGTTCTCCGGTGATCGCGGGAGTTGGCGTAACGACTGCCGTCTTCGCCGCTTCTCTCATGCTGCCGACAATGCTTTGGCCTTCCGGCAGGGTGTTGGGATTCGCCGCAACGGTCACAACGCCTGTGGTTACCATCGTTGTCGCCAATACTGTGGCCAGGATTGGTTTGATTTTTGCAGCCATCGACGCCGCGCTGCCCATATGGGAGGAAGCCGCCCGGATGGCGTTTCTGGCCGTCCCGATGCCTCCCCGGGCTGCGTCAACCGTGCTCCTGCCTGCTTCAACCGCATTGGAAGAAAGACGTCTCGCAGCGGAATCCGCGGAATGAAATCCCGATGCATCCGGCGTCTGATTCATCTCGGCAGCGTTTTTTGACAGCCGTCGCCCCGCGCCGCTCACGGACCTGAATCCAGGTTTTCCCGGAACAGAATTGATCTCAGCTGTGTTTTTAGATAGCCGCCCTGCGCCGCTCGCAGGTCGGAATACAGGTTCACCCGGCGCAGCATTCATCCCGGCAGCATTGGATGACAGTCTCTGGGCCGCGTCGCTCGCGGACCTGAATCCAGGTTCCCCCGGAACAGAATTGATCTCAGCGGCGTTTTCGGACAGTCGCCGCCCTGCGCTGCTCGCGGACCTGAATCCAGGTTTCCCCGGCGCAGCATTCATCCCCGCGACCATTGGGATCAGCTGCTGTTTCCGCTTCTTTCGCCCAAAAAGAAACAGGCTGACCTGTAGAATCAGCACAAGAAGCATAAGCACCGTGCCGGCAGCCAGGAAGGTTCTGCGATAGGGTGAAAGGAAAAGCATGACTCGATCAAAGACCGATTGCGATACAGCAGTACCTTCGGATAAGGCAGACGAAGCTTCACGGATAAGCATGATTCTGTCGAATTCCGCCTGCGAGGTTCCCGTCGAAGAGGAATAGATCATGCCCGCCATACCCAGAATCAGGAAAACAACCGCGGCAAGCTCAACGGTGCGGGTCAGGGTTGAAACCGGCTTCACGGACCGAATCGCGTCAACAAGCCACCATCCTGACAAAAACAGGGTGATGACAAGAGAACCGACCGCCACAATCATGGAAACATGTCCGTTTCCGCAGAGACTGAGCACGAACGTGGTCAGCCCGGCCGCAGCAGCGAGCCATTGCAATCCCTTTTTCCATTTCATCATCTTCTTCATGCCCTTTCCGATTCCTCTCACGCCATGACTTGACTTCCGGCCTTTCGGACGGAAGGCCGTTACGGATAAACCACGCTGCTCATGATCGCCTCAAAATAGGGAGCATACAGCTCATCGTCCACAGCGTTGAACTGGAACAGATGCAGAATAGCGTTATGATACCGGAAGTATTGCCAGGTTGCTTCCTCGGGCTTATACCGGAAATACGTCACGCCGTTAAAGACCGTTTCCTCTACTTGTGCTCCATTGAAGGCCGCGGAGATGGTACTGATGCGGTTCATCAGATCATCATATTCTGCCCTGCTTCCGGCCACAGTTCTCCCGTTTGTCCAATCATCCATGCTTGAATAGACAAAGACGACTTCTCCGTCCGTCAGTACATGCTTTACGGAAGCCCGGAAGTAAGTATCTCCATCCCGGACTTCTGTGTCCTCCTGCCAGTTGTCCGGAATGAGGAAAGATACACCGCTCCCTTCATCCGTATGACGGTGGGCTGTGATATTCAGCGGCTGCTGAGTGGACGCAGACTGTGGCAGCTCCGTTGAAATCGGTGTGGATACAGGCGCTTCGGTTGAAATAGCGGTGGTTACCGGTAGTTCCGTTGGAATCGGGGTAGATGCGGGCGCTTCGGTTGAAACAGCGGTGGCCGTCGGTGGTTCAGTCGAAACCGGTGCGGTATCGGACGGCTTCGTTGAAGTAAGGATCAGAATTCCTCCCATAATCGCCACTGCGATCACCACCAGCAGCAGAACAAGCCACCCCTTGTTCTGCTTCCTTCCCCGCAGCGTTTTTTCCGCAGGGTGATCGCTTCCTGTCAGACTTCTCCTGTCACTTCTTTCGGAATTGCATTCGCTGCATTCGACGCTGTTTTGATTCGCGCTTCGACTAATGGTTCTTCCGGCGTTTTCTCCGACACTGCCGGGATTCTCCTCTGTGAACTGCACGTTCACGTCTGCCCATTCTTCATCATGTGTGTTCGAAACAGGCGATGACCCCGATCCGTTCGAAAACTGTTCCGATAGCCTGTTGCTGCTCACAGAGCTGAACTGATAGCGGTATGAATCATCCGTCCGCTTGGTTCTTCGCGGGTCTGTTTTGATCTCCCGGTCATTGTTTACGACATTTTCATACCGTTCCAGTTCCTGTTTCAGCTCCCCGGCGTTCTGATACCGGTCCTCCTGCCTGAAAGCGCATGCTTTCAGGACAATCCCGCTCAGAATGCTGTCCGCGTATCCCGGGGGTGGAATCGGCTCCCCGGAAATCCGTCTGAGCATCGCCTGATCGCTCATTTCATGGGTCAGATCCCCTTCGGAAGGCAGAAATGGCAGACGATTTCCGTTCAGCAGCCGGTACAGAACAATACCCAGAGAATAGATATCAGCGCGGATATCCGCAGGCCGGTTGCTGTAAATCTCCGGCGCCATA
>CADBLV010000413.1 GCA_902795555.1 uncultured Eubacteriales bacterium
AAAAAAGCTCCTCCATGCCGCAAAAAGAAAACCCGGAAGCCTTGATTTTCAAGACTTCCGGGCTCCATGGAGCATAGGAGACTCGAAAATCTGGCAACCAAAAATAACAATAGGCATGACCGTGCTGTCTGCTTGTGAAGAATTAAGAGTAAACACAGGAGGGAACACGATGGGGAACGCCTGAAAAGCAGATGAACGGAAAGCTCTGTGAAGTCTGATCTGAAAAAACGTCCTTCCGTGATACGGCTGGTAATGGACAGAGCTGAACAGCAGTTTGCGCCGTTTGGCTCTTGGCTACAGTTCTTGGGCGATGCGCTGCAGATCGTTTTTAGGTCGTTGGCAAATACCTTCGGTTTTTAACAATCTTTTCTTCACAGGCTCCCGGCTCCCCTTTTTCACTTTCCCTGGTAATCTTCATGGCCCGGATAATTCGCATAATTCGGATCAACTGCAATCAGCTCAATGAAGTTATCGATCTCGATGATATCTGATTTGTGACACTTGCGGATCTCAATTTTGTAGTTCTTTCTGGCGATCCGCATCGGAATCATCTCCCAGAGATTTTCCTTGCCGCCCCTGCTTGCATATACCTTGCGCAGATCAGACTTCAATTTTTCGGAGTCCCTGCCGTCCCAGTAGGAAATGCCGAACGCCTGATAACAGTCTGTGCCGCCCATCTGGTAGCCCACTGCATTGCCGTTCCGCTTCTTAAAGCACCAGTCGTCCGTTTCCGTGACCTTCGCGCCAAGGTAATTCGTCCGGTATTCATACTTGTTGATGACCTCCGGATTCGTGATATACAAATCCGCCTCGCAGATATAGCAGCGGTCGATCAGATCGATGGCGTGAATAGCGGAACTGATGTTGTTTTCCAGGTTGAATTCCGGGTTATCAATGAATCGGATCGTCGGATACTTCTCCAGCAGCTGGTCAAACTGTTCTTTCTTATACCCTCTTACGATCGTTATATTCGTGATGCCTTTTGCATACAGCGCATCCAGCAAAGTATCCAGAATCCTGACCCCATTCACCTTCACCAGCGGTTTCGGCGTGTCCAGGGTAACAGGGGCCAGCCTCTGACCGAAGCCGGCGGCGAGGATGATCGCTTTCCTCACCCTATACGGCTCCAGCGCCTTCAAGCCTTTCTCGCTGATCTCTATGCTGCCGTCGGCGAGCACGTTGATATAGTCCTTCTCGTTCAGGTCGTTGACGAGGCGCGCCGCATTGGACAGCGTGATCGTCAGATCATCGGCCAATTTCCGTTGGCTGTAAATCCCCTTGCCATTCTTCTCCAGATAGGTCAGGAAATCAAACTCCATACGGCTGAAGCCTATCCCATCTTCCTTCTCTTTATTATCCGCCCGGTTGACCACAGCTGTGATCGCCGTGAAAACACCTCTGGCAGCCACGTTCAGGAACAGAATGATCAGGGAGATAACGGATTGCATCTCATAATTGCTGTTCTTTTCATAGGTCGTAATCAGGATGGACAGCGGCTGGTTATCATAGGCGCAAAGGAAAGCAACGGCGGAGATGGTGATCATGCTGTTCAGGAAGAAATACGAGAACATCTCCACCAGCGTGGATACCGAGGATGGTATGAGAACACGGCTGATGATCTTCCCTTTGCTGATCCCCAGCGTCTCGCCAATCACTTCATATTCCGAATTGATCTTTGATAAACAGTTTTTTGCCAGCAGATAAGGCGATCCGAGGAAGTGGAAAATGTTGACCACAATCAGGATCAGAATCGTCCCGTAGAAGGTCCCGTTCGTGCCCTTGAACAGGAAGATATACCCGATGCCGAGCACTAGGCCGGGAATGGCGATGGTAGACAGCGCCAAAAGATCCACCGCTTTCGCCATTCTTCCCGTCTTTCTGACGCTCATATAGCCCAGCAGGTAGGCAAAGCAAGTGCCGACTAAGGCTGTGAGCAGCGCCAGTTTCAAAGAATTGAAAATATAAGCTGTCAGCCCCACACCGTGCGTATTGCTGAAGATATTCACAATATGCTCCATCGTGAAGGTCAGATCATTCGGGAATGCCTTTGTGAACGACAGGCTGATGAATGCCAGCTGAGGCAGGAACAGGATGACACAAAGCACGATGATCACGACGCCTGCCGCCCTGTTAAATCCCTTTTCCGGCGCAATCAGCCGGTTCTGCTTTTCACTGCTCTGATCCTTAAAGATCAGATCAAACACAAACGAGATGATGGCCGGAACCAGAAGGACGAATCCGGCGATAGACCCTCTCCCATACTGGAAGCTGCTCATGAACTGGTCGTACAGATACATCGGCAGCGTTTTCACCTTGCCCGCAATCTCCATCGGCATGCCGTAATCCGAGAAGATCAGCGTAAAGCATGCGCAGAAAGCGGAAATCAGAGCAATGCGAAGATACGGGACGGTCAGGCGGACAAATGTGCTGAACCTTTTGATTCCCATGATGTTCGCGGCATCATACGGCCCTTTGTCCTCATAATGCAGCGCATCATAAAGGATCAGGAACGTCGCCGGGAACGAGGTCATCACGGAACCCATAATGAGCCCGGGAAATCCGCGAACTTCGATTTCCAGACCGAACAGCAGGTCCAGAAAGCCATTCGTGCCGAAAAGGATGCGAAGGCCCAGACCGACAGAAATCGTCGGCACCAGCATACCCAGGGTCAAAGCAACCACATACAGATTCTTCCTGCGCAGATTCGACGTCTCCAGCAGGTAAGCGGCAATCAGCGCCAGCAGTGTGGTTATGACAGCCGCCGCTCCGGTGTAAATAATAGAATTCTTGATTGCTTCCCCAAAGCTGGTATCTTCGGCAATAAACTCCCAGTCTTTCCCCGTAACATGGAAGGCAAGGGTTAACAGCGGCAGGATGGCAAACAGAAAAATACAGGCCATGGAAATCAGCCGCAGATATTCATGCCTGACTTGCCTGCCGGCCCGAATAAACTGATTCTTCATGCCTTTTCTTCCTTTATGCTGTCCTCGATACTCTTTACCTTCAGGTTCAGATGATCCACGACGAACCGATTCACAAACG
>CADBLV010000414.1 GCA_902795555.1 uncultured Eubacteriales bacterium
CCGCCCATCTGCAAAACAGATCCGGTCATCATCGCTGAAGCATCCGATAGCAGATAAATGATTTCCTCCGTATAGTCGCTCGGTACGCAAAGCCGTCCCATGGGGATCTGTTTTGCTGCTTCCTCAAAATATTTGTCAACATCCTCCTCCATGGATTCCCTTAATGCAATCTCACCTTCCGTAAGCGTCCATCCCATGGTCAGATAGTTGCAGCGGATCTGCTCCTCCGCATAGTTCTTGGCAATATGCTGCATCAGGGTGACCATCGCGCCTTTTGAGCAGGCATAGGCCGCTCGGTCCTTTTCTCCTCCCCACGCATGCGGGGATCCCATCAGAATGATGCTTCCCCCTCCGCTTTGCCGCATGCATTGAATCGCGTACTGGCAGCAGAAAAAAGCCGCGCGGAAATTCACGTTCATCACCCGGTCAAACAGGTCCACGGAACAGGTATCCAGCGGCGATACCGGCGTAATGCCGGCATAATTGACAAAACCGTCCACTTTTCCGAAGATGCGCATCGCTTCGTCAAACAGTTTTTTGCAGTTCAGCGTGTTGGAAACATCCGTTCGCACAAAACAGATCTTCCCGGGAAAGCCGCCGGTCGCCTCGATAATCTGATTGGCTTTTTGTTCATTTCTTCCGCCGAAAACAACGTTCGCGCCTTCGCTCACGCACTTTTCCGTCACTTCCAGCCCGACGCCGCTTGTTCCTCCGGAAATCACAATCACCTTTCCGGCAATATCAAGATTCATCGAGAACTCCCCCAATATACTTTTCCGCTTCAACAAACGGCAGGATCATGTCATTTCCATGGATATCGAAGACATGCACCTTTTCGATGCAATTCTTCAGTGCCTTTGCAAGTTCCTTCTCGGAATCGCAAATAATGTACAGCCGTGTCAACACCTGTCTCTCCGTCCCGACGCTTTCGCCTGCAACTTCGTCGCCTTCGCGGAGTCGCTGCACGCTGTAATGCACATACGGCAGCCTTGTGATTTCCTCAAGGCCTTCAATCTTCCCGATCACGCCTTCACGCAGCAGGAACCACAGTGTCGATGCATATTTCCCCCTGAAGGCAGGATCGTCTGCCTTCTTTAAATCCAGATTCCCCTGGGAACCGGTCAGTGCGAACCGGATCAGCATCTCCCGCTGATCAAATCCGTTGATATCTTTGATCAGAAGATGCGGCGCTTCCCCCTGAAACCGGAAGCCGGGATCATAAACATAAAACTCATCATCCTCAACAAAGGCCGCGATCAGCAGCACACCGTCCCGGATTCCGAGGTCCGCAAACATCTTCTCAAATCTTTCACGGTATTTCCTGTTGAATGTTTCCAGGTATTTGGACGGATAAATGCTCATCGTGTTCACCCTGCTGAATCCGTCCTGCAAATGCGTCGTATACCGGTCAAAGATGCAGGATAAACTGCATTCTCCATCCTTGAATGTAAAATACATGCCGATATCGTCGCAGTCCATGTATTTTTCAACGATAAACCGCTTCTGCTTCGAATGATCCAGCGCCTTTCGGATGGCTGCCGGCATATCTTCGCTGTGATGAACCAGCGACATTCCGACGCCGCCGCCGTTGTCGACGGGCTTCACCATCACCGGATAACGGACCGGATCTTTGCCCGCATATGTTCCGTCGTCGTTGAACCGGTATTCGGGAATCCCTTTGATCCCGAATTTTTCGCAGGTTGTCTTGAACTTGTCCTTTGCGGAAAGAACGCTGACGATCTTTTCCGTTGCATAGCAGGGAAACCCGACAGCCTCGCACACTCTGCTGTAGGCAGGCACAAGAATATCTGCAACACCGACCAGCACGCCATCTATGCCTTCGTCGTGGATGTAACGAACCCATACGTCCGTCTCCATGCCTTCATAGTCGTGGGCTTTCCATGCGAACTTCTTTGCCGGATCTGTTTTTCTTGCGGAAGAAACAATCGTTCGGATCCCCATTTCGTTGGCAATCTGAACCAGCGGCACCGTTTCCGGATTGCCGCCCAGAATTAACAGTTTCTTTCCTTCAAATGGCTTCTCCATCTTTTTTCACCATGCCTTATAGCTCAGTTTTCTCTCCCTATGAAGAAATAGGATATGTTTCACATCATTCGTTACCCTTGTACAGGTAATATTGGATTAGTTCTTGTTTTTCCCCGTCAATCGGATTCATCGTCAGTATTTTTTCTTCAGGAACACCGTAATGGATAAGACGTTTTTTTGCTTCAACGGCATACTGGCCGTCCACCGCCGCGATCAGGAGATAATCAAATTCCTTCTCTGTAATACTCTCAACCGGATCCACATCAAGGCAGCATCTTCTGTATTCCCGGTAATCGTCGTCGATCCAGCCGGCCAGTGCACATCGTTTGTCCTTCATGATGCCGGAAACAATCATCTGCCCGAAGGCGCCTGCGCTGAAAATGACCGTTCTTTTACCGAAATACTTCCCGTCGAACGATTCATATATTCCCGGAATATTCAGGGCCCCGGAGCGAATAATGCAGCTCGCCAGAACGTAATCCTCAACCTGGCTTTTCCATTGTTCGTCTTCCTTCACCGAAATCATGTATTCATACAGCGACTTCAGCTTCGTTCTCCGGGATGCGTCATCCATGCCCGGCCTCAGCAACGATTCCTCATCCTGCCGGAAGTAGTATTCTGTGCAGTCGTTGATGACGACAGTCCTGCTTTTCAGGATCGCCGGATAGCTGACCGCCGCGTCCTCTCCGATCCAAAGGCTGTCATCTGCCTTCATCTGACAGTCATAAAGGATTTCCTTCCTGAACATCTTATTCCAGAGAAAAGGAGAAAGCAGCGAGCGGAAAAAAGCGCCTTCCGAGATCATGCCCGAAAAAAGTCTCTTCAGTTTCTCTCCGCTGTATACGCCGATCATTGCGTTGTTCAGAATTTCGGCTTTCTGCTCAAAAAGCGTTCTCGTCCATCCGGAGATCGCGATATCCGCGTTTGCCCCGGAAAGGCTTTCAGCCATTCTCTGTATATACCCTGTACCGATCCAGTCGTCCCCGTCCACATAGCACACCAAATCCCCAGTCGCCGCCTCCAGTCCGGTTTTCCGGGCGGCAACCGTGCCCTCATGTTTCTTGTGAACGACTTTGATGCGGGAGTCCTTGCTGGCGTATAAATCGCAGATGGCCGGACTTTTATCTGTCGACCCGTCGTCAACCAGGATAATCTCAATATTCCGGTAGGATTGATTGAGTATGCTTTCAATACAGGTTCCCGCATATCTTTCCGTTGTGTAAATCGGAACAATCACACTAACCAACGGGTTATTCGGGTTGCTCATATCTCAGTCTCCTATCACAGCTCGATCTTTTCGTCATAGCAGAAATCACGCACGGCTTTCGTTCCGCACACCTGATCCCAAAGCATCGGCGAAATCCCGTCTCCAGGTCTCTTGCAGGCCAGGTTCTCTTCGCAGAGTATTTCGCCTTTCCGAATGTCCCGTGCCGCCACGATGCTCTTCCGGGCAATCGGCATATTCTCTATTTCCGAAGCGCTGGGCGTCTTTATACCGGTTCCCATGGCTTCTTCGATATTCCGGATGCCGGAAACAAGCGCCTTCAGTTCATGCGGTTCAATGCTGGCCACCTGATCTGGACCTTCCATATTCCTGTCCAGCGTGAAATGCTTCTCGATCACTGTTGCGCCCATAGCCACCGCAGCCAGGGAAACTTCAATACCAAGTGTATGATCTGAATATCCGACCTTCCGGCCGAATTCATTCTGCAGTGTCAGCATTGCGCGCAGATTCGCGTCCCGGTACGGCGTCGGATACTGCGTGTTGCATTGCATCAGCGTGATTTCCCCGGCGCCCTCCCGGTCCAGCACAGCCAGTGCGTCCCGCACTTCCTCCAGCCTGCACATCCCGGTGGACATAATGATCGGCTCCCCGTAATGCGCAACATGGCGCAGCAGCGGCAGATTTGTCACTTCGCCCGAAGGAATTTTCCAGGATTTCTGTCCCAGGGATTTCAGGAAAATCGCGCTTTCAATGTCGAAAGACGTAGATAAAAACTGAATCCCGTTGTCCTTGCAGCATTGCAGCAGTTCCGGATAATCCTCCCACTGCAGGTTCAGCTTCCGGGCCATATCGATCTGGCTTTCTTCTCCGCCTTCGTCATGGGTGTTCTTTTTCTGATAATCTGCCTTTACGGCAAAAATGGAGATGGTCTTCTCCGGAAGACCGGTCTGAAATTTAACAATGTCTGCTCCGGCCTTTGCCGCCGCCTCCACCATTCTTTTGGCAATTTCAATGCTCCCGTTGTAATTCACGCCGGCTTCGGCAATAATCACCGTGTGCTGTTTCATGTCCGTTCCCCTCCGAATAGTTTCTCCCGCATTTTTTCAAGTTCACCCATCTGGCCCATGTCCATCCAGTCGCCTTCGGGAATCGGGAACGCAGCCACCCGTTTCCCCTTCTTTCTTTCCATTTCCACCACGTCCGGGAATCCAATCGCAACGCCGTCTTCCATATCGTCAATTACTTCAGGTTCAACGATGTACATTCCGGTATTCGTCAGGAAAGACAGCCTCGGCTTTTCTTCCATGCTTTCGATAATCCCGTTTTTGCCCATCTCAACAATGCCGTATGGAACCGTCAGATTTTTGTAGGCGCACACCATTGTAATCACGTTATGATTCTCTTTGTGAAACTTCAGCATGCTTTCATAATTGGCGGTCAGCAACGCGTCGCAGTTTGCAAAGAAGAAAGTGTCCTGAAATCTGCCCCGCAGGAATGTCAGGCCGCCCCCGGTCCCCAGGGGCCTTTCCTCGTCATACCAGGTAATGTTGTAACGCTCCTCGTTTTCCGTAAAGTAGGCCTTCATGAGTTCCCTTTTGTAGTTGACAATGATGTGGAACTCGTTGCAGTCGTAGGAACGATATTCCCGCATGATATGTTCAATGATCGGTATGTCGCCCACCGGAATCAGCGGTTTCGGAAGCACCTTTGTAAAAGGATCCAGCCGGGTTCCCCGGCCTCCGGCATTGATTACCACCGGAATGTTCAGCGCGTTCCTGTTTTTGATTTCATGGCCGTCTCCTGTATATACGCCGATGATCCGGCCATCCTCGTCCACAAGCGGAATCACGACATAGTTCTTCTTGTGGTACAGGGATACGGCTTCTTCGTCGCTCCGTGCGACTTTCGGGTTCCGGTTTGCCGCCGCTGCCGCCATCCCCAACATGCTTCCGCCGGCAAGAAGATAGCGCCGGATGTCTCCGTCCGTTATGCAGCCGGTCAGGCGTCCGTCGTGATCCACCAGAAACAGGATGCCGTAGGAGTTTTGGTCAATCTCCCGCATGGCTTCCGATACGGTCAGCATCTCGCTGCCGATAAACTTTTGCAGCTCCAGATTATCCATTCGCCAGACTCCTCAGCAGTTGTTTCACTTCTTCCGCCACGAAGTAAATCTCCTCTTCCGTAATCTGCGTGGAGGAAGGGATGTTCAAAATGCGGTTCGCATAGTAAGGTGCCTTTTCCAGCTGATAGGTCTCTTCGCTCATATACGGTTTCTGTTCGTTGATCAGTCCCCAGATCGGCCGGGTCTCAATGCCCCGTTCGTGCAGTGCGATCACGATCTCCCGCATGGAGGCAGATATCCGTTTCCTGTCAATCTGCAGCGAATAGAACCATTTGTTGGATTCTGTCCCTTCCCGGAAGGGAATTAGCGAAGCCAGATCAAACGCGGCAAACAGCTCCCTGTACAGCTCGTAATTCCGCTGCTTCCGCCGGATGAATTCCGACAGTTCTTCCATCTGGGCACACCCAATGGCCGCCTGAACGTTCGTCATCCGGTAGTTGTATCCAATTTCGTCGTGAATATAGTAGTGCGGGTCGGTCTTCGCCTGAGTGGAAAGGAAACGGATATGATTCACCGTTTTCGGATTCCGTGCGGTCACGGCGCCGCCGCCGCCGG